>CAMAVB010000053.1 GCA_945861465.1 Candidatus Kuenenia stuttgartensis | reverse complement strand
CCTTACACCCTTGTTTCTGGATCACCCCCCGTGGCCATGACTTCAATACGCCGACTTCTTTCGTCCTTAGGCCAACTCCGACCGAATCGACTCGCCCGCCGTCATCCTGCCAACACCCGGCATCGCTCCAGCGCGTGCTTCGACGTGCTTGAAGATCGCACGCTGCTGACGCCCACAATGGCATTAATCGCTGCCGATCAAGTGGATGATCAGAGCCGGAGTCTGTCGCTGGACGCATCACAATACGCGCAAGTTTCGCCGAGTTGGTTTGCCAGTCTCGACATACAACCCAATGCCGGCGAAGCGGACACCTCACAGTGGATCGTGCGCTTAAACGCCAGTGCCATCCAGGTGAATGATCGGCCCAGTGAAGCGGCCGCAACCATCAACAATCCAGCATTAGGCCTGAGGGCGGAACGGGGCCTCGGGTTACCTGGCATGATGCTTGTGCAGGCCACCGCCTCTGCCTCTGCCGTCCAGGCGTATCTGAGTGCTCTTTCGACAGTGTCCTACTTTGGACCCAATGGGCAGGTATCGATTCTCAAGACGCCAAACGATTCGTCGTACGGCAGCCTGTGGGGCATGAATAATACCGGCCAATCCGGCGGCACAGTTGATGCCGATATCGATGCACCCGAAGCGTGGGATCTGTCCACTGGCAGCAGTTCGATCGTTGTCGGCGTAATCGATACGGGCGTTGACTATAACCACCCCGATCTGGCGGCGAATATCTGGACGAATCCGCTTGAGACCCCAGGCAACGGTCTCGACGACGACGCCAACGGTTTTATCGACGATATTCACGGCTACGACTTCGTCAACAATGATGGCGACCCGATGGACGATAACGGTCACGGCACGCATTGCGCGGGCACCATCGGCGGCACGGGGAACGACACAGTCGGGGTCGTGGGTGTCAATTGGTCGTCGAGCATCATGGCACTGAAATTCCTCGCCGCTAACAGGGAAGGAAATGATGCAGACGCAATCCGCGCCATTAACTATGCCACAATGATGCGACATTCCCATGGGGTAAATATCCGTGTTTTGAGCAATAGCTGGGGGGGCGGGCCGTTTAACCAGGCGATGCTCGACGCGATTGACGCCAGCGGAAATGAGGGAATTCTGTTTGTCGCTGCCGCAGGCAACGGTGGTATCGATGACGTCGGTGATAATAACGACACATTACCCCACTATCCGTCTTCGTATACTTCGCAGTCTATCGTCAGCGTGGCGGCGACTGACCATAACGATGCATTGGCCGGGTTCAGCAATTACGGCGTCACGAGCGTCGATCTCGCCGCTCCAGGCATAAGTATCCTGAGCACGACACCCGGCAACACGTATGGGAGTTTCAGCGGTACCAGCATGGCAACGCCTCACATGGCAGGCATCGCGGCGCTGGGATGGAGTTTCCGGCCCAACGTCACGGTCGCGGAGATGAAGTCTTCGCTGCTCGCCGGAGTCGATCTGATTGCCGGTTTGAACGGCAAGACGGTCACCGGAGGCCGTGCCAACGCGATACGGACATTGCACGCACTCTCTGCCATTACGCCCGACCGATTCGAAGCGAATGATTTGCAGGCGGTGGCCACCGACGTCGGCGTTGCACCGGGCGTGCACCTGACGGGGTTGAGCACCCACAATTCGACCGACCAGGACTGGTATCGGTTCGAGTTGCTGCGGCCCGAACAGCTTCACTTTTCGCTCACGTTTGAACCAAACGCCGGCGCACTTAACTTTGAGATCGTGCATGTGGAGGGCGGTAATACGATTGCCTCCGCCCCGAACGGAACCGGTGCCTCTACCGACGCCACACTGCCAGCCGGAATTTACTACGTCCACGTCTCGGGCGTCGCCGGCGCGATCAACGATTACCGGCTGTCAATCGATCCGGCAGGCAGCACGCCGCGCGTCTTTTACGTCAACGATAACAGCACCGCGGGAGACTTTCACGCTCTGGTTGCGGGCAATGACCTGAACGACGGCCGTTCGCCCGAGCTGCCTAAGGCGACGGTGCAGGATGTATTGGACGATTACGACCTGGGACCAGGCGACCTGGTGCAGATCGACACGGGCAATTATTCGACCGCGGTGTTGATCGCGGCGGACGACGAGGGGGCGATCTACGTCGGATCGTCCGGCGGCACGACGATGACCTCCGGAGGAACGTTCGAGCTCCTGGACGCCGACTTCAATACGCTGTATTGGCTCAATTTCTCCGGTGGTTCCCTTGGCGTTTACGTCCATCCGACGGAGGTCAATGCATCGACCGACAATGTCCTTCGCCGCCTCGAATTCAGTAACGTGAATACAAGCATCCGCATCGAAGGCGGGGCCGAAAATCTGGTCGTGAAGAACCAGATCACGGGCGGGACTTACGGCATTTACATGCCTGCGGGAGGGCAGGCGAGCATTCGGCAGAACTCTATTTCCGGGACCACGTACGGTATTTACGCCAATAACGCTTATACACTGGCGGTCGATGACAACGACATTATCGCGGCGAACACCGCCGTGACATCTGTGGGAGTTCCATGGACATCGAGCGGCCATCTCACTCTCACGAATAACGACGTGCATGGAGCTCAGTATGGCGTCTATCAGCAATGGGGCACACTCGTTGCCCACGACAACGACATTTATGACAATGAGACTGGTTTGTATTCGATTTACGCAACGGCCAGCGTCTTCGATAATCGGGTTTATGATAACGAGACCGGCCTGGAAGGCCAGGGAGCATTTGGCGGCACGGATTGGCCCTCGCCCGACGACGTCTCAGGCAACGACGTCTATGGCAACGACGTCTATGGCAACGACATCGGGATTCGGCCCTACGCCGGGAATTCGGTCGCCTTTAACCGGATCCACGACAACGTGGTCGGCATTCAGCCCAACAGCTCTGTGGCGATCCACCACAACGTTCTATATGACAACAGCGGGCAGGGGGTGCTGGTCGATAATGTCAACGATGTGTCCATCCGCAATAACACCATCTATACATCGTCCGGCGACGGCGTTCGAATCCACAACTCTTCGTCCAACGTATCGCTGAGCAACAACATCATCTGGACTGCCAGCGGGTTTGACATTTACGTGGCTACCGACAGCCAGCAGGGCTTTGCCAGCGACTACAACAATCTCTACGCAACCGGAGGTGCCACGCTGGTCTGGTGGCAAAAGCCATTCTACGACCTGTTCGATTGGCAAGTCGAGGCCGACTTTGATCGACATTCGATTGGTTACACTTCCCCGGCACCGACGCTCGATGCTCCCCAGTTTGTGAACCAGGCGATAAGCGATTACCACTTGCAGTCAAACTCGACCAGCATAGACGCCGGAGACCCGACCGATCTGGCGAACGTCGAGCCGGGAAATAACGGAGGCCGGATCAATCTGGGTGCCTACGGAAATACGACAGGCGCAACACAATCGGTGACCCAATCACTGCGTATTGAGTATCCTGAGTACTATACCGACTGGCCAGATACGGTCGGTCGACCGATTTTGTGGCGCACCTACGACGCGAACACGGGCGACAAACGGCTTGCAGGCTCCGTGGATATCGACCTATATCAGGTGGGTGTCGGGAAAGTGGCTGACATTGCAACGGTTCCTGCGGCGGACGGTAGTTTCGGTTGGAGTCCTCAGGCCAGCGACATCTCCGGCTCGATCGGCAACCGGTATTGGATCCAGATTACTTCCGTCAGCGTTCCCGCTCTTCAGGATCTGTCACGCGAGCAGTTTTCAATTCCCACGGCTGGTGGTGATTATTTCGTCAACGATGGTACTTTGGTCAATGATGAGTACACAACCGCCGTCGGCAATAATCGCAACACGGGCAAGACGGCCGATGATCCTAAGGCAAATCTGCTCCCCCTGTTGCGCTCGTACGACCTCGGTCCGGGAGACACAGTATCGATTGACACCGGAAACTATATCCACGTCCGCAATGTGCTTCTGAGTGGCAATTTGACACTGGGTGACGACGAAGGAATGACCATTACCGGCCCCGCGAACCCGAACCACGTGGCACTGATTGACCGAGCAAACCCTTACTCAGGCTCCACCAACATCGAGCTTAACGACGGTGACTTTGTGACCCTGTCTCACCTCACGCTCACCGGGGCGAGCAAGGGACTCTGGGTACACAACAGCAGCACGAACTTTCACGGCAGCGAGCTGATTGTCTCGAACAACACGCAGGACGGCATTTACATCGATTCCGACGCGCTGGCCTCGGAAGTGGACCTCCTGCAAGCTTTCAACAACGGCGGCACGGGCATCTATGTGGCGACGCCGATTGCCAGCCTCTCCAACAGTGTCGCCCACCACAATTCCCAATATGGGATCTATTTGACGAACACTGGTGAAACTCGCGTCGAGCGAAATACGGTCTACGCCAACGGAACGGGGATCGTGGTTTCGAATGGTCTGGGGGGCGGCCCCACGGTCATCGGAGATCCGATTCTGGCAAACGAAAACGGCAACAAGGTATACGGCAACGCCGTGGCGGGCATCTCCGCCAGCTACAACGTGCTGGTTGCCGGCAACGCAGTTTGGGGCCAATCGGCGACCGGCGGCGTCGGGATTGATCTGGGCATCGGCGACATCATCGCGCGCAACAACATTGTGTATGGCAACGATGCGGGAATCAGGAGTTATTACTACCCAACCGTGGAGAACAATCGCGTCTACGACAATGCAACGACCGGTATTTCGGTCTCGCACAGCAGCGTGGTCCGTGGCAACGTTGTGTACTCAAATTCGGTCGGAATCGTCGGATTCCGATATTCCTACAACTACGGCTTTCATGGCCTGATCACGAACAACGTCGTGTATGCCAATTCGAACCTCGGGATCCACATTGATGGTGGCGAGGAAGGCACGGTGGTGAACAACACTGTCTATCAGCCGCAGGGAGATGCCCTGCTGGTGGATGGCAACTCCAAAAACGTCGGCGTGCGCAACAACATTCTCTGGACTGAAGCTGGCTACGACCTCAATATTGCCAGCGACAGTCAAAACGGGTTCGCCAGCGATTATAATATTCTCTACAGCTCGGGCTCGGGCAAGATCGCATTCTGGCAGGGGATCTCGCGGCCCTCGCTAGTCGCCTGGCAGAACACGGTCTTTGCTGACCAGAACAGCTTGTTCCGGGACCCGCTCTTTGTGGATCGCATGGGAGGAGATTTTCACGAGCGGAGCGATTACCAGAGCTTCCACGGTGGTTCGCTCGCGCCCGTGATCGGTTCCAACGGGTTGCCAACGCCTGCAAATGGAGTCTGGACGCCCGACACGCTGACACCTCGCTCGCCAGCGATCGACCGCGGTCATGCGGCAGACGACTACGCGAATGAACCTGCCGACAATGGCGGCTACATCAACATCGGAGCCTATGGCAACACGGTCCAGGCCTCCAGGAGCCCCGCCGAGTTCGTCCTGGTCATGCACCCAAACGGCGGCGAAGTCTGGCCGGTCCTGCAAACTTTTCCCATCCGCTGGCGGACCCACGGCTTGGGTAACGTGTGGACTGATATCTACCTGGCAAACCTTCCCCTCCCAGCAGGAAATGTGGAATATATCCATGGCCTGGATAATTCAGACAGCGAACACGAGTACCTTTGGACAATTCCCGGCACGGTTCCGGCGGCGTCCGACTACCGCATTCGCGTCACCGGTTACCTGTTGAACCAGACGTTCGATGAAAGTGACGAGGCCATTGAGATTACGCCGCCGGTTCACGTCTACTATGTGAACGACTCCAATCCGACTGGAGACGAGTTTACCACTCAGACGGGAAACGACGCCAATACCGGTTTCTTCCCCTGGGCCCCCAAGGCGTCCGTGGCCGCCGTGCTTGCAGCGTACGACCTTGGCCCCGGCGACATCATTAAAGTGGATGATGGGTACTATGAACTCGCCGGCAACATCGTAATCTCGGAAGGCGATTCCGGTGTGACGATTCTCGGTCCATCGACTGGCACCGCGTTGCTTGACCGGGGCAATACGAACGCCGGAAGCTACGTGTTCGAGATGGCAGGGGCCGACGGCGTCACCTTGTCACACTTGTCAATGACGGGGGGCTGGAGTGGCGTCTATGCTTCGTCCGCGGCCGACAGCGACGGCCTGACGATCGAGGACAGCAAAATCTACGGCAATACGGACTACGGCGTTTACCTCAATCCGTCGAACGACGGTGCAACTGTTCGTCGCAACCTCGTGCATGACGGATACTATGGCATCTCCGTCGTGGGAACCGACGCGGTAGTGTCGGGCAACGAAGTTTACGGTGCCACATACGGGATTACTGTGTCCGGGGCTCGCGGTCTGGTGACGCAAAATGACGTGCATAACAACTCCATCGGGATTTACGCTTCATACTACGGCGTGGCGGCAGACCAGGTCGTGGTCCAGAACAATCAGGTGCATCACAACACCAGTGAAGGAATTTCTGCCCTGTATCAAGCGCTGATCACAGACAACCAGGTGTGGGGCCAACCTGTCGGCATCGATCTGACTTACGGCGAGTCCACTGTCCGGGGCAACGAAGTGTTCGATAATGGAGCGGGAATCGTCCAGACGTACTACAGCTCCTCTAACGTGACAGTGGAGAACAACCGCGTCTACCACAACTCGGGCACAGGCATCACGGTCAACAACGGAAGTACGGTTCGAGGAAACGTTGTGTATTCCAATTCGATCGGCATCGAGGGAGTGCGCTATTACAACTACTATGGCGGGTTTAGTGGCTTGATTACGAACAACCTGGTCTACGGCAATACCAACCAGGGGATTCACGTCAACGCGGCCAACGGTGGGCGGATTGTGAACAACACGATCTATCAGCAGGTAGGGAACGCCGTGCTGGTGGATGGCAGCTCCGTGAACGTCCAGGTGCGGAACAACATCCTCTGGGTCGAAGCAGGCTACGACCTGTACGTCGCGGCTGACAGTCAAACTGGCTTCGCCAGCGATTACAACACCCTGTACGCCACGGTCGATGGCAAGCTCGGTCGCTGGGGGAACCGCGACATTACGAGTCTGGCCGAATGGTGGTATGAAGTGGGCCGCGACCAGCACAGCCGGGACGACAATCCACTGCTGGTGAACCCCGCCGGTTCCGACGGTATCGTCGGCTTCAGCTCGGCGTTCGTGTCCGGATCCGGAACCACGCAGATTATCGACAACGGCGACGCCGGATTTGCACTCACCGGAAGTTGGGACTCGTCGGCCAGCGGTTACCAGGCGGATTCTGTCGAGACCCTCACGAGTTCCTCGGGAGATAAGTCGGCTGTCTGGACGTTCAGCGGCCTGGATCCAGGTGCCGATCCCGGTGCCTGGTACGAGGTGGCGGTCACCTGGCCCGAACGCAGCGACTTGTCGTACGATGCTCGCTTTTCCGTCTCGGAAGGGAACACGACCATCGCCTCAATCAGCATTGATGAGCGATACGCGCCGAGCGGCTTTACCGACGCTGGGGCAAACTGGCAGCGGCTGGGAACCTATTACGTTCGCGGCGACAGCGTGTCGGTGACGCTTTCCAACTACTTCTACTATTCTTCTTCTTCTGGCTATTCTGTCTCGGCCGATGCGGTACGGATTCAGAAGATCCAGGGAAATCATGGGATCGACGACAACTTTCTGGTGTCGCTCTCTTCACCGACGATCGATGCCGGCGACCCGGCCGATGCCTGGCTGATCGAACCGCTGCCACACAACGGCGGACGGGTTAACCTGGGACACACGGGAAACACGCCGCAGGCGGAGGCCAGCGCCGCGCAACTGGTGCAGGTTCTTTCTCCCAACGGCTTCGAGAAGTTCGAGATCGGCCAGTCCGTCACGATCGCCTGGCGCTCGGCCGGCTTGTCTTTGCAGCAACCGGTCGCTTTAGTCAACGTTGGCGGCGCGGCAATCGGCGACTGGCAGGCCAGTGCCTATCAAAACAGCGGCACTACCTCTACTTACAACGAGGCGATCGATACCAGCGGTGTGACCAATCCCGCGCCTCAGGAGGTCTACCGGTCAATCGCTTATGGAAACTATGGCGGGGGAACATCGCTGGCCTGGCATCTGCCGGCGACGAATGGGACGTACAACCTGCGGCTGCACTTTGTCGAACCTGATTTTACCAGTCCCGACCAGCGGACGTTCGACATCCTGTTGCAAGGGACAACCGTTGAGAGCAACTACGACATCTTCGCAGCGGCCGGCGCGCGCAACAAGGCCACCACGCTGAGCTACTCAGTGACAGCGGTCGGCGGCTCGGGCATTGATCTCTCGCTCCTGAGTACGACCTACTATGGTGCGGTGCTGTCGGGGATCGAGCTCACGAGTGCCAGCGCCGAGGGCGTGGCCGCCCCAACGGCTGACGTCGAGCTTTCGACCGACAACGGAGCAACCTGGACGCTGCTGGCGGCTGGCGTCGCTATGGATGATTTCGGTCGCGGGCAGTATGTCTGGACGGCCGGGCCAGAAACTGTTCAGGCTCTGATCCGCGTGCGAGCCAACCAGGGAAGTCTTCCGGGCGACGTCTCGGATCGTGCGTTTGTGATCGCCAATGCCGGACCCAACTACTACCTCAGTGCATCCGGCAACAACGCCAACAGCGGCAAGGATCCGGCGCACCCGATGTCCAGCCTGGCAGGTCTGGTGACGGCCTATGATCTCGATCCGCTCGACGTGGTTCACGTCGCTGCCGGAAGCTATGCGATCCTGCGGAACTTGGTGCTGTCGGACGAGGACTCCGGCGTGCGGATCGAAGGTCCGTCAGACGACATCGCGTTGCTCGACCGGGGTAATGCGAACGTCGGCAGCTACGTGTTCGAGATGGCAGGGGCCGACGGCGTCAGCTTGTCACGCTTGTCAATGGCGGGGGGCTGGAGTGGCGTCTATGCATCGTCCGTGGCCAACAGCGACGGTCTGATGATCGAGGACAGCAAAATCTACGGCAATACGGACTACGGCGTTTACCTCGATTCGTCAAACGACGGTGCAACCGTTCGTCGCAACCTCATGCACGAGGGATACTATGGGATCTACGTCGCCGGAACGGACGCGGATGTATCAGGCAACGAGGTATACAGCACCACATACGGGATTTCTGTGTCCGGAGCCCGCGGTCTGGTGACGCAAAATGACGTGCATAACAACACCATCGGTATTTACGTTTCATACAACGGTGTAGCGGCAGACCAGGTCGTGGTCCAGAACAATCAGGTGCATCACAACACCAGTGAAGGAATCTTTGCTCAGTATCAAGTGCTGATCGCTGACAACCAGGTGTGGGGCCAACCTGTCGGCATCGATCTGAACTACGGCGAGTCCACTGCCCGGGGCAACGAAGTATTCGATAATGGCGCGGGCATCGTCCAAACGTACTATTACTACTCCAGTGTGACCGTGGAGAACAACCGCGTTTACCACAACGCGGGCGCAGGAATCTCTGTCACTCGGGCAAGCACGGTCCGAGGGAACGTCGTGTACTCCAACTCGATCGGCATCGGGGCGAGTTATTTCAATGGTCTGATCGCAAACAACCTCGTCTATGCCAACACCGATCAGGGTATTTATCTCAGTGGTGCCGTGAGCGGGCGAGTATTGAACAACACAGTCTATCAGCAGGTAGGGAACGCCGTGCTGGTGGATGGCAGCTCGATGAACGTCCAAGTGCGGAACAACGTCCTCTGGATCGAGGCGGGCTACGCCCTGTACGTCGCGGCGAACAGTCAAACTGGCTTCGCCAGCGATTACAACCTTCTTTATGCGGGCATTGATGCCAATGCACATGTCGGCTTTTGGGATAGTGCCACCAGAGATGAGTTAGCCGACTGGCAAGCAGCCAACAGCCAGGATCCACACTCCGCGAATGGCAGTCCCAACTTTGTCGATCTCGACGGAGCCGACAACATTCTGGGCTATACCACGCTGGGTATCGGTTTCGACGGTGGCCAGGACGACAACTTCTATCAGGCTCGTCTTTCGCCAGCGATCGATTCCGCCGACGTTTGGGCCGCACCAGTGACGGATATTCTGGGCCTGCCCCGTGCCGACGACCTGGGAGTCCCAAATTCGGGTTCACCCGATTATGTGGCAAGCAGCCTTGGTGCCAGCTCGTTCGCAGGCACTGGGGTGGCCAAAAACTGGCAATCGAACGGTACATATTTCATGCTGGCATTTCCCTCGGGGTTCAGTTTTCCGTTCTATGGAGAGCTCTATGCCGGTGTGACTGTATCGACAGAAGGATTCCTGCACTTCTCTGGTCCGTTGTACCCCGGCGACAGTTCCAATGGTGTTGCTGCCCTCAAAGAAAATCGCATGATTGCACCGCTATGGGACAACCTTGCGACCAATGGCAGCGGCGACGACATTTACGTGGATGAATCAGTCGGCGGGCAGCTGACGATTCGCTGGGACGCGACAAATGAAGCCGACAGCACCGACGCGAATTTTGCAGTGACGCTGTTCAGCGACGGGACCATTCGATTCCACTATGGAGATGGAAACACAAACCTTAGCCCGACAGTCGGAATCTCTCGTGGAGACGGACGATTCTATCAGCTTGCCACATACGACGGTCAGACGGGATTGACCAATGCCGCTTCGCAGCAGTTTACGCTGTCAGTGGAACATGCCTATGCCGATATGGGTGCTTATGAGTTTCGCGGCAATTCGAGCGATGCCGTTCCGCCACAAGCGATCTCGACCATGCCAGCTTTCATTGAGGCCAACGGCACGGATGGCACTGTGACGACGCAGATCCAGATTGCTTTCAGTGAAGAACTCAACTTAATCGACGCCAATGCGCCTGCGAACTACGAATTGCGACGTTCCGTGAACGGCATTTTCGGTGATGGTGATGATATTATCCTGAGCCTGACGCCTCTCTACATGTTCAGTATTTCAACGAATCTGAGCGTCACAACGCTCGATCTGGGTCTCGGTGGCGCTCCGCTTCCAGGAGATACTTATCGTCTGACTGTTCACGGAAATGCCGCTTCCAGCCTGCACGATACGGCAGGCAACCGCCTTGACGGCAACCGCGACGGTGTCGTGAATGGGAGTCTGGCCGATGAATATATTCGCACGTTCGTAGTTCTGCCTGCGGGAATCAATGTTTCCGCCATCAGCGGTGCCACGACCGAGGGTGGTGGTTCGGCGACCTTCAGCCTCGTACTGAACTCGCAGCCAACATCCAACGTCACGATCGCCCTTTCCAGCGACATCCCGACAGAAGGCACGATTGGTCTATCTTCTGTGACCTTCACTGCCGCTAACTGGAACGTGGCGCAGACAGTCACTGTCACCGGTGTTAACGATGACCTGGATGACGGCGACATTCTGTACCATGTCGTGACCGCCACGGCGGTCAGCACGGACCCGCGATACAATGGTCTGAACGCAGCCGATGTCGCAGTGACCAACACCGACAACGATACGCAGGGACTGATCGTCTCCTCGACCAGCCTGGCAGTCGATGAAGGCGGCACAAACACGATGACCGTGAAACTGTCGGCTCAGCCGACGGGCGACGTGACGGTGAGCATTGGCCGAACGTCGGGCGACACGGATCTCGATGTCAGCAGCGGTGCTACGCTGACCTTTACTTCCGGCAACTGGAACTCCGCTCAGTCGGTGACACTGGCGGCGGCGGAAGATGCGGATGACGTGAACGGCTCGGCTGTCTTCACGGTCGCATCGACCGGACTGCCGGGTTTGGATGTGACCGTCACCGAAACGGACAATGATTCCAACCTGGCTCCGACCGATATCACTCTGAGCAGCAGCGGGGTCGCGGAAAACCTGCTGTCCGGAACGCTCGTGGGTACGCTGAACACCACAGATCCGGATGTGGCCGACACGTTCATTTACACGTTGGTCAGTGGAGCTGGCAGCACGGACAACGGGAGCTTTACGATTGATGCTTCCGGAAACCTGAAGACCGCTGCGTTGTTCAACTTTGAAGCGAAGTCGAGTTACTCGATTCGTGTTCGAACGACCGATCAGGGCGGATTGTGGTTTGAGAAGAGTTTCACGATCGGCGTCGTCAATCAACCGGAGGGGACCGCCGGGAATGATGCGTTTGTGCTGACGTATTCGGCCAGCACCGTCGCGATCACAGTCGGTGCTGCCAATCTGGGCACGTTCCCGCTGGACGCACCTCTCACTCTGTACGGTCTGGGAGGGACGGATTCTGTCAAGATCGTCGGCACCAGTGGCAGCGATGTGTTTGCAGTTGCGAGCGGAGCGATTATCGTCGTCAACGGTGCCACTCTGATCCTGGACAGCACGGAAAGCCTGTTACTGGTTGGCGGTGCCGGGGACGACACTTATCGGTTCGACGCCGACAACCCACTGGGGCTGGTCTCGCTCGACGAAGCTGGCGGTGGCATTGACACGTTGGATTTCTCGCTCACCGACACGCTCGGAATTTCGATCAATCTGGCTCTTGCCACGACCCAGATTGTCAATGGGAATCTGAGCCTGAATCTGAAGTCTGCCAGCACGTTTGAAAATGTGGTAGGTGGCTCAGGCGACGACATCATCACGGGTAACACCCTTGCAAATGTTCTGCGTGGAGGTACTGGAAATGACACTCAGATCGGCGGTTCCGGCAACGACACGTATGTGTATGACGTCGATCTCAATCAGGGCACTGAGACTCTGACCGATGCGGTGGGGACAGACACGATCAGTTTTGTCGGAAGCGCAGTGAACGTCACCTTCAACCTGGGCCTGACCACGGCCCAGTCAGTCAATGGGACGCTGCTGACGCTCTCGAGCGGCACGGCGTTCGACAACTTGACCGGCGGTGACGGCGATGACACTCTGACCGGCAATGCCGGAGTCAACACGTTAACTGGCGGAGCCGGAAATGATACGTATGTCTTCGACACCGATACGGCGCTGGGAACCGACACGCTCAATGAGGCCGGCGGGGGGATTGATACGCTGGACTTTTCGGCAACGACAACCCTGGCGGTCGCCGTCAACCTGGGCTTGGCCGCGAGCCAGACCGTCAATGTAAATCTGAAACTCGTTCTTGGATCAGCCGCTTCGTTTGAGAACGTGATTGGTGGCCAGCAGAACGACACGCTCACCTCCAATGCTCTGTCGAACATCCTTATCGGCGGAGCTGGCAGCGACAAGTATGTTTTCGATGCGGACTCTGCTCTCGGGAGTGACATGATCGATGAAAGCGGCGGAGGAACCGACACTCTGGACTTCTCGACAACGACGACTCAGGGTGTCGCGGTTAATCTCGGTCTAACAACTGCCCAGGTCGTGAATCCGAACCTGACGCTGACGCTGTTGGCCGGGAATGTCGTTGAGAATGTGAACGGAAGTGCTCTGGACGACACACTGACCGGAAACTCACTGGCAAATGTGCTGACGGGAAATGCGGGCAACGACACCTACGTATTCAACACGAATTCGGCATTGGGAGCTGATACGTTGATCGATAGCGCCGGCATCGATACGCTCGACTTCTCGGGTACGACCGGCCTGGCGGTCGCCGTCAATCTGGGGTTGGCGACGGCCCAGGTTGTGAATGCGAATCTGAACCTGACGCTCGGTTCTGTCACCGCGTTTGAAAACATCATTGGCGGGGCGCTGGGTGATACACTGACCGGCAACGCGAACGCCAACGTGCTCACTGGTGGCACCGGCAACGACGTGCTGAACGGGGCTGCCGGGAACGACACCTATCTGTATGACGTCGATCTCAATCAGGGCACCGAGACTCTGACCGATGCGGTAGGAACAGACACGATCAATTTTGCCGGAAGTGCAGCGAACGTCGCCTTCAACCTTGGCCTGACGGCAGCTCAGTCGGTCAATGGCACGGTGCTCACGCTCTCGAGCGCAACAACCTTCGACAACCTGACCGGCGGTGACGGCAATGACACGCTGACGGGCAATGCCGGAGTCAACACGCTGATTGGCGGTGCGGGGAATGACACGCTGGCCGGTGCAGCGGGCAATGACATCTACCCGTTTGATGCGGACATTTCGCTGGGCAGCGATTCACTCACCGACGCCGTGGGCACGGAAACGATCAGCTTTGTCGGAACCTTGGCCGACGTGGCTCTGAATCTGGGATTAACCACTCCTCAGGTCGTCAACGGATTCCTGACGCTGACACTGAGTTCGGCCATCGACTTCGATACTCTGATTGGGGGCGACGGAAACGATACGCTGACTGGAAACTCGGGCGCCAACACTCTCACGGGCGGTGCTGGCAACGACCTGCTCGTCGGCGGAACGGGGAACGACACTTATGTCTTCGATGCCGACCTCATTCTCGGATCTGACACAATTAATGAGGCAGTCGGGGCAGGGACCGATCTCCTGTCATTCACCCTCACCACCACGACGCCCATGACCATGAGTCTGGGAACGCTGGGTTCTCAGGTGGTTGTCGCAGCCAAGTTGTCCATTGAACTGCTGGCTGATGCGGTCATCGAGAACATCACCGCTGGAACACTCGGTGGCACGTTCACCGGCAACTCACTGGCGAACATCCTGACCGGCGGTGCCGGAAGCGATGCGCTGAATGGGATGGACGGGAACGATACGTTGATCGGTGCCGCCGGCAGTGACACTCTGGCTGGCGGAGCCGGTGACGACCTGTATACGTTCGACACCGACGCGGCCCTTGGGACCGATACGATCGATGAGTCCGGTGGCGGTGTGGACACGCTCGACTTCACTGCCACCACCACAAAGGCCGTGACAGTCGACCTGTCATTCGGAACAGTGCAGGTCGTGAATCTCAATCACTCGCTGATCCTTGGATCCGGCGCGACGATTGAGAACGTGACGGGCGGTTCTCTGGCTGATACCCTGACCGGCAACGCCCTGGCCAATACCCTGACCGGCAACGCGGGCAACGACACGCTCAACGGTGGTGACGGTGATGATCTGCTGATCGGCAATGCCGGGAACGACATCCTGAATGGCGGTCTGCAGAATGATGTGTATCAGTTTGATGTGGACGTAGCGCTCGGGAGCGACACGATCAACGATACGCTTGGTGTGGATGCTCTGGATTTCACGTTGACGACCACTGTGGGAATCACGCTCGATTTGGCCGTCACTTCGCTTCAGGCTCTGCATGCCACGAACCTTTCCCTCACACTGTCGGTTGGGACGGTGATTGAGACGGTTCTCGGTACAGCGAAGGATGATACGATCTGCGGAAACGATGCCGACAATATTCTGGTCGGGAATGCGGGCAATGACGTACTGCAGGGCCGTGCCGGCCGCGATATCCTGATTGGTGGTCTGGGAGCAGACACTCTCGATGGCGGGGCTGACGATGACATCCTGATTGGCGGCAAAACCACGAGCGATGCCGTGATCAGTAAATTGAACGACATTCGCACCGAATGGATATCGGCCAATTTGTATGCGACCCGCATCGCCAACCTGCGAGCGGGTGTCGGGGCATCGAACGCTTCGCTGAAGGCCAAAGTGAACGTCACGAACGACGCCACTTCGGGATCTGTTGATACGCTGACCGGAGGATCCGATCAAGATTGGTACTTCAAAGCTGTTGACGACGTCATTACAGATCTCTTTGCAGGAGAAATTCTTGATCTACTGTGAGACAACACCGGTCCCGCAGACCGAACGATGAACCAGAAACAGGTCGTCTGGGGTAGAAAGTGTTACTCTTTTTAATTAGCTTCTATCTTCTCACAAGTCATTGCGTCAGTTCGCTTTTATGCGATTCGTTACCGTCTTACTCTGGAGATATGGGCCAATGTTAGCTGAATTTTTGTTATTCCTGACGAACGCATTGAATTCGCGGCAGAGATTGAGTTCGAATCGGCGTTTGGGATTCAGGCGGTCGTTTTCGTCGGAGATTCTTGAGCGACGAATCGTGCTCGCCGCCGCCATGGTTTCTGACATCAACTCAGTCGGATTTACTTCAAATCCACAAAACCTCACTTCCGTTGGCAGTGAGATCTACTTTGCCGCAAACGATGGGCTGCACGGTCCTGAGATCTGGAAGACCGATGGCACTGGCCCCGGCACCAGTTTCGTGATCGAAAATCTTTTCGTCAACCCGTATTCTTTGCCGACGGAACTCACCGCCTTTAATAACCAGCTCTTCTTCGAAGCCAACGGGGACCTGTGGCGAACCGACGGTACTGTCAGCGGCACGCAGATTGTGTTTGATACCGCAGGCCCCCAATACCTTACCGTCTTCAATGGTGCTTTGTATTTCCGCGATAGTGGCAAAATGTGGAAGTCGGATGGAACAACAGGCGGGACGGCAATTCTTAAAGACGTTTCAATCGGGCAGCCAGTGGTTGCCTCAGGCCAGCTCTATTTCCCTGGATACGACGCTGCAAATGGATTTGAGTTATGGAAGTCAGATGGCACAGTTGCTGGCACCGTAATTGCATCGAGTATCCTGCCCGGCACCGGCAGCTCATATCCCGGAAACCTGACCGCCATTGGAAGCAAGGTCTATTTCCGGGCCAATAACGGCACTACGGGTGACGAAGTGTGGTCGTATGACACAACAACCGGAAATGCCACGCTGGTAGCTGACATCTACTCGGGCTCTGGTGGTTCCAATCCGCAGAACTTCACCTCCAGCGGGACCAGCCTGTACTTCACGGCCTACAGCCCATCCAGCGCCTATGACTTGTGGCGAGTCGATACAGCGACCGGTGTCACCAGTTCGGTCGGCGACATCTGGATGCATGGCAACTATGCCTGGGTTTCAATGTTGGATGCAGCCGGAACATTTGTTTATGCCGCCGACGGCAGCGGTGCCGGCGTCGAGTTGCGGGGAATCGACAGTTCGGGTGTCTCGGTGCTTCTGGCCGATATTAATCCGAGCGGCTCCTCGAACCCGCAGTGGCTGACCTATTCCGCTGGAAAGGTGTATTTTTCGGCGGATGATGGTGTTAGCGGTGCCGAACTCTGGTCCTTTGACATCACGACAAACACGCTGGCTATAGTCGCCGACATCAATTCCGGAGCCCTGGGCTCGGAACCGGAACAACTCACGGTTCTGGGATCCGACATTTACTTCACGGCCGATGGCGGGCCGGAGGGGCGCGAATTATGGAAGTTCGATGGCATTGCCGCCGCGCTGGTCAAGGATATTGCCGGCAGCGGGAGCGGGACGAATTCTTCGAATCCCGGCATTTACTTATCGGGTGGCACGCCGGTGTCATCACCCGCATTTACTGCATTGAGCGGGAAACTACTTTTCGGCGCTGATGATGGTCGGCACGGCATCGAGTTATGGGGGAGTGACGGGACAGCCGGTGGCACGGCACAGATAAAGGACATCAATTCAGCGGTAATTGACACCTTGCCTCCTGGTTCAGTTGCGCCTACGAGAGTTCCCTTAGCGGCAATCGAGTCGAATCAGGTAATTCTCAACGGCATGGCCTACTTTGGAGCCCGTGACCGTGACAACAACCTGGGTCTTTGGAAAACCGACGGAACCGAGGCCGGTACGGCATTGGTGAAAAATGGGTACTTAAGTGGGCTGACGGTTGCCAATGGGAAGATCTATTTCTACGGTTCATTAGGGACCGGGACAGGGCTCTGCAAAAGCGATGGGACGACGGCCGGTACGGTGCTTGTCAAAGCGTTATCTGCCGAGCCTGAAGGCTGGGTGGCCTCAGGGAATCTGTTATTTTTCGCTGGATTTACCACGGCGGCAGGAGTCGAGCTTTGGAAGAGTGATGGGACGGCGGCCGGGACCGTGATGGTAAAGGATATATATGCAGGCCCCTACGGATCTCTTCTGGGAGGATTCACAGACCTGAATGGCGCTGTGGTTTTCACCGCCTATACACCATTAAATGGATATGAATTGTGGCGAAGCGATGGAACATCCGCAGGAACCTATGAGCTGAAGGATACGTTTCCTGGTGCCGTCGGTGGCGAACCTGGTGCGAAGGTAAATGTTGATGGAACGCTGTACTTTGTAACCCGCACCGGCCCGGGTGGCGGTGCCTTAACAGAGTTATGGACTAGCGACGGCACGACCAGCGGAACTGTTCGAGTCGCCATTGTCGGCGGAATGGTCAACTCGCTCACAGCCGTGGGCGGGAAAGTGTTCTTCCCGTGTGGCGCCGATCTTTGGATTTCCGATGGCAGTGCCGCAGGGACCATGCTTGTTAAGAGTGGATTGAACCCACAAAATTTGACCGATGTCTTCGGAACGCTCTACTTCAGTGCTGACGACGGAACGCACGGCCGCGAACTCTGGAAGTCTGACGGGACAGCCGCAGGAACCGTCATGGTCGAGGACATCAACGTTGGCACTGGCGGTTCGGCCCCAGGTACGCTTACCGAGGTCAATGGGCAGCTCTATTTCACCGCCAGTGTGCCGCAATTTGGCCGCGAGTTGTGGAAACTGGACATCGCCTATCCGGACGCCACAGTGCTCTCCGCGAGCGCCAACGGTGCTGCGACAGTAAATGTGACGTATCAAGTTTCCCCGAGTGACGTAAGCACACCATTTGGATTAAGGTTTTATCGCTCGTTAGACGGGATCATTGATGCAACCGATACACTTCTGGGCGTCGTGATGGCATCGGATGCGAGCGTCGGAGTACATTCTCAATCATTCACGATTGGCAGCGACATTTTTCTTCCCGGCTTTGGCATGGCCGAAATCGACGGTGATTATCAGATATTGGTCGCTCCACTCCAGGACCCAATTGCCTCAGTGAGCCTGACGGGTGCATACCATGCGTCAAACGGCGGGGTCTTTGTGCATGGAGGAGCCGGTTCCGATTCCATTGCCATCACCACGAGTGGCGTCAACACAGTCGTGACCGTCTCCGGAGTGGCAAGCTATTCGTACTTGACGACCGACATTGCGTCGAGTGGCTTCCGAGTGCGCAGCCAGGGTGGCGATGACACAATTAACGGCGCCGCTGCGGCAAAATCGCTGTTCGCGTGGGGTGGGGCAGGCTCTGACATTTTGACTGGAAGCGCAGGGGCAAATGATAGTCTCACAGGCGGCAGCGGGGATGATGTCTACGTTTTCGTTGCCGCCACAGCCACGCAGACCGATACCCTGACAGAGTTGGCAAATGAAGGAGTTGACCGGCTCGACTTTAGCGGCCAGGCTTCAACGGTAGCGATCACAGTTAATTTGGCGAGCGCAACGACAACCTTGGCAACACACACCAGTCGCACTGTACAAGTGCCTGTGGCAGGCGCGGCGTTGTGGTTTGAACAGGTGACCGGAGGTTCAGGAAACGATACGATCGTCGGCAATGGTTCGGCCAACGTCCTGATTGGTGGCGCAGGCAACGATGCACTGACAGGCGGTGAGGGCGACGATGTTCTCACCGGAGGCGCGGGCAACGACGTTTATAATTTTGGCCCAGCCGTTGCCTCGCAGAGTGATACGGTCATCGAACTTGGTAATGGTGGTATCGACCGCCTCGACTTCACCAGCCTTGACGCTTCCAACTCGATTGCTATTGATTTGTCGACCGCCGGTTTGAGCCTGGGTGGCCATAACAACCGAAACATTTTCGTTGGTGCGGCCGGGCAATCGATTCAAATCGAAAACGTCACGGGCGGATCCGGCAACGACACGATTTCAGGCAATTCGGCTAACAATTCCATCATCGGCGGTGCAGGCGACGACACGCTGGCTGGTGGAATTGGTATCGACTCAATCGTCGGCGGTCTGGGGATCGACCTGTTTTTGGAGTCAGCCAACTGGTCCACTTTCACTTTGACCGACACTGCCTTCAACGCCGGGACCAGCGAGTCGCTCAGCAGCATTGAGCGGGCGATTCTCATCGGCGGAATCTCCAACAACACCTTTAACGCCTCCGGATTCTCCGGGCCAGTGACGATTCAGGGTGGATCTGGGAACGATACAATCAGTGGGGGCAAATCCGATGATGTGCTCGAAGGTGGACCTGGCGACGACGTCTACATGCTGGACACCGATGTAGCCAACGGGACGGATACGATCGACGAGTCCGGCGGAGGCCTGGATACGCTGGACTTTACGCTGACAACCACGCTGGGAGTGACGGTCGATCTGTCTCTGTCGGCTGTGCAGGTGATCAACATCAACCAGTCTCTGATCCTCGGTTCAGGAACGACCGTCGAAAACGTGAAGGGAGGGAGTCTGGATGACGTGCTGACGGGCAATACGCTGGCCAACACGCTTACCGGTAACACAGGCAATGACACATTGATCGGCGGTGCTGGCAACGATGCTCTGAATGGCAGTGTCGGGGACGACCTGTATCTGTTCGATGCGGACGACAGTCTGGGCAGTGATACGCTGACCGACACCACAGGTCTCGAGACGATCAGTTTCGCCGGAACGACGGCCAATACGACCTTGAATCTCGGATTGACAACTACGCAGAACGTCAGTGGAGTGAATGGCGGGCTGCTTAAACTGACTCTGGCCTCCGCAACGACCTTTGACAACGTGATTGGCGGTGATGGGAATGATACGTTGACCTCAGGTGCCGGTGTCGGCAATCTGACCGGTGGCGCTGGGAACGACACGTTGACCGGAGGTGCGGGTATCAACACGTTGACCGGCGGCGCGGGGACTGATCAATTGGCTGGCGGCGCAGGGAACGACACTTACCTGTTTGATGCCGACTCGGCCTTGGGCAGCGATACGCTGACCGATGCCGTGGGAACAGAAACGATCAGCTTTGCCGGAACGACGGCCAATGTGATCTTCAGTCTGGGATCGACAGCGGTGCAGTCCATCAACGGAGGGCTGCTGACAATCACGCTTGTCTCCGCAACGACCTTTGACAATGTGATTGGCGGTGATGGCGACGATGTTCTCACTTCCGGTTCCGGTACCAGCAGTCTGACCGGCGGCGCGGGGAACGATACGTTGACCGGAGGTGCCGGTACCAACACCTTGACTGGCGGCGCGGGGGACGACCAACTCTATGGCGGTGCGGGGAACGACACTTACTTGTTTGATGCCGACACGGCTTTGGGCAGCGATTCCCTGACCGATCTTTCAGGCACAGAAACGATCAGCTTTGCGGGAACGACGGCTGGCGTGACCTTGAGTCTCGGCTTGACGACGCCCCAGATCGTCAACGGAGCACTGACACTCACGCTCGCCTCCGCCACGACTTTTGACAACCTGATCGGAGGTGATGGGAATGACGTGCTCACTGGAAACGGCGGTGTGAATAGTCTGACCGGAGAACTTGGGGACGACACGCTGGACGGGAGTAGTGGCAACGACACGCTGATTGGTGCAGCCGGCAACGACACCCTTGATGGAAATACGGGCAACGACACGCTGACTGGAGGAGCGGGCGACGACACGCTCATCGGTGGGCCAGGTGACGATGTCTACGCGCTGGATACCGATGCGGCCAACGGGACGGATACGATCAATGAGTCGGGCGGAGGCCTGGATACGCTGGACTTCACCCTGACAACCACTCAGATCATCTCTGTGGATCTGTCTCAGCCAGCCCTGCAGGTCGTCACGGTCGCCAACCAGTCTCTGATCCTCGGTTCCGGAACGACCATTGAGAACGTCAAGGGAGGGAGTCTGGGTGACGTACTGACCGGCAATACGCTGGCCAACACGCTCACCGGAAATGCAGGCAACGACACGCTGAATGGTCTGGACGGCGATGACCTGCTGATCGGTAACGCCGGGAATGACATCCTGAATGGCGGACTGCACAATGATGTGTATCAGTTTGATGTGGACGCTGTGCTGGGAAGCGACACGATCAACGATCCTGCTGGAGTTGATGCACTCGATTTCGCACTATCGACCACTGTGGGAATCACGCTCGATCTGACAGTCAATTCAGTTCAGGCTCTGCACGCCACCAACATGTCACTCACACTGCCGGTTGGGACAGTCATTGAAACGGTGCTGGGGACGGCGAAGAATGATACGATCCTGGGAAATGATGCCGACAACATTCTGGTGGGGAACGCCGGGAACGACGTGCTGCTGGGCGGTGCCGGTCGCGATATCCTGATTGGCGGTCTGGGAGCAGACACGCTGGATGGCGGAGCCGACGACGACATCCTGATTGGCGGCAAGACGACGAGCGACGCCCTGATCAGTAAATTGAATGACCTCCGCGCAGAATGGATCTCGGCCAATCTGTATGGGACTCGCATCACAAATCTTCGAGCGGGTGTGGGACCATCAACCGCTTCACTCAAGGCCAAAGTGACGGTGACGAATGATGCCACGTCGGGATCAGTGGACACCATGACCGGAGACGCTGGCGAAGACTGGTTCTTCGCGGCTCTTGACGATGTCATCACAGACCTGTTGGCAGGAGAAACACTCGATCTGCTGTGAAACAGTCAGCGAAAACAGCAAGTTCGTGGCCTTCATGTTCAGCGAGCTGAAGGCTTGTGTTTAGAACCGCTCGAGAAATAACTGTCTCTGTTTTTACCCCTCACCCTGCCCTCTCCCCTTGCCAGGGGAGAGGAGGATGCGGTCAATCATTTCTCGAACAGTCCTTCGCGACAGGGAAAAACAATTGTCGCTGGACACTTGCGTGAATTTCCGACCATTGGGCGTTCAAAAACACGGGTACGATTTGGCCTTTCGGGAGGAAATAATCGGCTCACTTTTTCAGGCATGTAAACGGCGTAGTGATGTGGATCACTCGGGGACGCCGTCGCCCGGAAGTGCTCAAGCTGGCGAAAGATTGACGGTCTGGTGTTCGACATGCGTTGAATTAGTTTTGTCATGGCCAATCGCAAATCATGTAGCCTTCGCTGCGAGTCGAGAGATTCGCAGGTGGCGGTCGTAATGTGCGGTGGCAACCTGAAGGCCGTCGGCATGGAGGTCCATGTCGCGAGCGAGGGCGGGCAGTTGAAAGCGGTGATAATCTTTCTCGGTCTCCGGCTTCCAGAACACCAGAAATCCGCCGCTGCCACCACCACTCAGTCCCATGATTGAACCGTCGCTCAGCCATTTCAGGCGCCAGATGACTCCCTGAGTAATGCCTTCGGCGATCAGCTGTTTCTCCAGCTTCTGTGTCGTCAAGTCGAATAGCAGCACGAGGGGTTCGTGCACCGCCCCAAGCGGGTTTGTCGCTTTGTGCAAACCACCGGCGACCAGCCACTTACCATCGGGACTGACTGCGATTGCTCGAATGCCGCCAAAATCCACCTGCTGCCCGCCGTTGTACGAATGCAGTGGCGTGGCATCAAATGTTCGCACTTCTTTTCCCGTCGCGACTTCCCATTGCTTGAGTCCTCCGATGAGGTCACCGCTGAGAATAGACTCGCCCTGGGGATGAAAAGTCACACAATACACATTTCGCAAGTGTCCACTGAATTCACGGACTAGACTGCCGTCGTTGATGTTCCATAACCGAACGACATTGTCGTTGCCTCCACTGACCAACAGCGTGCCATCCGGGCTGACGTCGAGTGATCGGATCCAACCCTTGTGAGCATCAATGCTGCGAATCGGTTTGGGTTCTGCCGCCGCCGATTCCCACCATGTAATTTTTCCATCGCATCCACCGCTGATGGCATGAACTCCGTCTTTTGAACAGGCGATCGCGCACACCCATGTCTGATGACCTCCGTTGATGATTGTACGGGCGCCATCGACGAGGTTGAAACGTTCGACAGCGGCGTCTTCCGAGCCACAGAAGACAAATCGACCGGCGGGATCGAATCGACACGCATTCAAGGGTCGATCATGCGGCCACTGCGAAACGACGTGCGCGAGTTTAGGATCGAATCCTTCGGGTAGTGCCATTGAATCACCTTATCGTGCCAATTTATCCCGGCGAGTGGTTGGGGAAGTCCGGACCTCCGAGTACTGAGTATTTACCAGGAACCACTCGGAGGGCTGACGCCCTGCCGCTCGCCTCAAGTGAGTAACTGTGAAACAGCAGCCGTCGATGGATCGGCGATCGGCATGTCGCGACCGTCGATATCAAATGATCCGGTCGAATCCACTCCGGCGGCCTGCAGATATGTATGAAACAGTGCCCCGTGATCGACCTGTCCGTCTTCGACTGCGGTGCCGTTTGCATTTGTCTTTCCGTAAACCGCACCACGTGGAATGCGGCATCCAGCAAGGCACACTGACCACGCACGCGACCAGTGATCGCGTCCGTAGTACTGATTGATATTGGGAGTCCGCCCGAATTCTGACAGGACCACAATCAGCGTACTGTCGAGCATTCCGCGCGCCGCCATGTCGGAAACAAAGCACGAGAATGAGCGATCAAACTCGCCCATCTGCTCAATGTGGAAGTTGAAATTCTCATTATGTGTGTCGTAATTCGAATGCGACAGCTGCACACAGGTGATTCCCTGTTCCAGCAGTCGCCGGGCCAGCAGACAATGGCGTCCGAAATCGTGAGTGCCGTAGCGTTCGAGATCCGTTGCCGGTTCCTTCGATACGTCAAACACGTCGCGTTGCCGCATGAGTTGTTCGGCCTGTTCGTAGGAATAGGCGAAGGCTTCCGTCACGGCGGTACGGCGACGATTCAGAAACCGTTCGTTCACCTGGCGTCGAAAATCCTGACGCGCGGCATCGGAGGTCTCCGCGATATTTTCCGGTCGTGTCGTATTCTGTGGCGGGTTCCCGTTACCCAGATAAATGCTTGAATACTTCGGCCCCAGCCAGGCGGAGTCATTCCCGCGTCCGCCGCTTCCTCCTGGAGTAATCAGAATGTGGCCCGGCAGCGCACTATCGACGGGTGTCAGTGCCTTTGCGGCCACAGCACCAAGTTGAGGAAAGTTGCCGGCAGGAGTCTGACGACGTCCCGTCAGCATCATATAGGCTCCCTTGCCATGATCGTCTTCGCTCGTATTCACACCGCGGACCAGACACAGATGATGCATCTGCTGAGCCGTCTGCGGCAGCAACTCACTGACATGGATGCCGGGCACAGATGTCGGAATCGAAAGGAACGGTCCGCCGGTGTCTGTTCCGGGTTTGGGATCCCAGCTCTCCAGCTGACTCAGCCCGCCGTGCATGTTAAAAACAACGATACGCTTCTGTTCCGATCGTAATTGCTCGGCCATCGCAGGGCTTGAAAACACTCCCAGCCCGCCTGCCATCATTCCGGCACCGGTCGCTGCCATCGAGCCCAGAAACTGTCGCCGGGCCATTCCGTGCTCAGCCGAACGGCATGCATAATTGATCTTCATGACTATGTTCTCCAAAGATTCATGTTTTACTCGACGACTTGAAACAGCGTATGATCAGGGCACTACACAATTGCATTGATGGAGCAGAGACTATTGGCCGGTCCCCTCTCCCCCGAATCGTTTGCGAGTTTGCATGTTGCATCACACAATCGAGTCTCCGCAAACGATTTGGGGGAGAGGGAAGGGTGAGGGGGCTTTTTTGCACGCTGCCTGATCTAAAGGCCCCCCCCCTCATCCGGCCTGTCGGCCACCTTCTCCGCCTTGCCAGGGGGAGAAGGGACAGACTATGTCAATTTCTATAGCAACGTAATGGCATGCATAAACGCAATCGTGAAATACCCTAATGATTGAAGCGAAACTCTGCTGAATTCAAAACAGCCCAGACAAGTTCCTGAGCGGCCACGTTTCTGTCTGCAGCCCGGCTGTTCAGATAGTTGGTGACTTCCGTGATTTCCTCTTCCGTGGGCATGCGGGTGAGTATGCCCAGATACACTTCTTCGGCAGCCAGTCTCGAATCAGTCTGCTTGATCACGCGCTCAGTCACATTGTCTGAAGCAGGAGCAACCCAGCCGTTGACTGATCCACCGTTGGCCGTAAACAACGCCTGATCTGCTGTCGAAAAGAAATCGCCCTGTGGCTGTCCTGCGGCCGCCCCATAGAACGTCACAAAGGTGCCGACATTGCTCTTCAGCTTATCGTATGTTTTCTGTTCAAGTTCAACGTTGCGGTTCGCCACCACAGCCACGTCGAGCTTTTGTTCGTCGGTCAGAGGACGGGCTTTGTCAAGTTCTGCGACTTCCGCCTGCCAGTAGCGATCGTAAACGCCGGTGACTCGAAAAACGCTCCAGCAGAGTTGTTCAGGAGTCAGCGGCTTCAGCGACGCGGCAGTGAAATCACTGATCAGGCGATTCTCAAGTTCCGACACAGACGAGTTCAATTCGGACTGCTTGCCTGCAAGATCGGTTTTCGCCAGGGTCATGGCGTTGGTTGCCTCCGTCATCACCTGCTGACGGCGCGTTTGTTCAGTGCCGGATTCACTCATGGATTTTTGAGCGGATGCGAGCAATGCTGTCGCGGCACTCAACGCTGTGGCAGCTGCCTTCACCTGCGACTGAGCTTCATCCACCGCCGACTTAGCGACTCCGGCGCGTCCCTTGAGTTTTGTGACGACTTCGGCAAGTACAGGGTCGTCGCCAGCCTTCTGCAGAGCGGCCTCAGCGGATCCCAGCGTCGCCGTAATTGCACTTGCCAGATCATTTTGCCGTGTGAGTTCTGCAGTTGTCAAATTCACCGCATTTGTTAGCGCTGCCATCGACTCCGAGGCGGTTTTTACATTCGCCTCATGTTGAGTCACAATGGTCGCATATTCAGTAAATTGTTGCTGGGCGACCGCCAGTTCTGCTTCGCGAGCTTTTGCCACCTCCGTTGCCGCAATGATCGCTTGATTGCGTTCAGGAAGCAGGGATAAACTCTGAGTCGTGCGGAGTCGCTGATCGAAGGCTGCCAGCATCTGTGAGTCCGTTGCAGCCTTACGACGTGCAGGAAGCATCGTATGTTCCGCCTGAGTCATCGCCGTTTTCAACGGCGTGAGCTTCGCCAAAGCCGCATCGATCGGAGGCTTTGCCGCTTCCAACGCCGCAGTCAGCGGTTTGAGAGCCGTCGTTTTTTCTTCAATGGCTTTTACCAGCGCTGTCGCTTCAGCCATGAGTTGTTCTGATCTCGCCAGGAGTTTCTGCGCAGTGTCGGGCAGTTCCTTATCAGCAGGCAGCGCATCGGCTGCCTGTCGGGTGGCGACGGCTGCCTCGTGCAATGTGGTGGCAATGTTCTGTTTGGTTTGCTGTTGCGCAGTGACGTCAGCCACGGCTTTAGCTGCTTCGTCGGCTTTCTTTTTCGCTTCGGCATAAGCGTTTCTGGCAGCATCCAGTTCTCCGGCGGCGGGCAATGTTGCCGCCTCAGCCTGATGCCACACTTCCAGCGCCTTGGCATAAACATCTGCCGATTCTTTTGCAGCCTGTTCGAGTGGTGGAAGCTGAATCTTCATTTCTGCCAACTGCGTCGTGGCCATTTCCGCCACGGAAGCCAGATTCGCTGGCACATCGAACGAACGCTGGTACGTTTCGCTCAAAGCAATTTCACGAAGAAAAGACTGCATGTTGTAATTCATCGCAACGAAGCGTTCGCCCAGAGCCTGCAGCAATTCAGGATCAGTCGCCGGATTGTCGGGATGATGCAGATCCAGCGGATGCACAAGTCCGCGGCCAAACATATGAGCCCACAATCGATTGGCAATGTTTTGGTTGAATGCATGGTTCGCTCCATTCGTCGCCAGTTCCGCCAACTTTGCTCGACGACTGAACTTCGGCACAGACTTCACGTTGTCCGCTGGTGCAACCTGATATTCGTCTCCCGGCAGAAAAAAGGGTTCATCAATCGCGGTATCGTCCGGCATGCGTGCTCCAGTGCGGTGCTGCGTGCCTTTCACGAATACTGATTCGAATGACAGATCACTGCCCGCTCGTTCCGCCTGCAGCGTGATCTGCTTGTCGCCTTCTTTGCGTGCTAACGCATATCCAGGGGCGACATACGCCAAAAGTCCGTGATAGTCCGACTGAAGATAGTCAGCGACAATCGGATGGTCATGACACTGCGCGCACTGCATGTCGCGTCCGAAAAAGATACGGCTGATGTCATGCGTCAGCAGATTGGGTTCTGAGGCACGATCCAAAGTAAAGCGCGCGGCAGGTCGTTGATTCGGATCATCTCCGTCCGCCATAAGGATTTCGCGAGCGAGCACATTCCAGGGCTTGTTCTCACGAACGGATTTCAGCAACCATGCCTGCCATTCATCGGCCGTCACATGCGTATTTGCCCGGCGTTCCATCAACATCAAATCCAGCGCGGACGCAAGATGTCGAGCGAACTGCGGAGATGCCAACAGTTTCTCAACAAGTTGTTCGTGCTTATTGGCAGCAGGATCTGCCAGAAATGCCCGCGCTTCATCCGCAGTCGGGGGCATGCCATTCAGGTCGAGCGAGACTCGACGCAGGAATTCCGCATCGGAACATCTTGCCGCAATCAGCCCGGAGGCCGGTTTCAAATGCTGATCAATCAAAGTCCGAAGCAAATCGTCAGCCTGAACCGCACTCTTTTGAGCGAAGCCGACGGCGAGCAACACGTACAACACGATCACAACCGATGTTCTCATCTGTTGTCATCCAATTTAGGGAGGGAGGTCGCAGCATTCGGAGGGGACGGTTAAGGAACCGCCGACCGCGACTGAAAGTATTAGAACTGACAGCCTTACAGGAGTCAACCTTTCGGTGCAAATGCTGGCCAATTTATGAATTTGTAGGGTGGGACCAGCGGAGCGCAGGCCCACCAGATCGAATAAATGGTGGGCCGGCGCTGTCTCTTGTCCCACCCTACATACACGGGAATTGCAGATTCACAAACTGGCCAGCCGTCGGGTTCGTTCAGATAAGCCTGACGCGGCAACGTCGGAATCCGAGTGGTATTGCGCGATCACGAGTTGTGCGAGCGTCACGCTGGCTTCCTTCAGATTGGGTGCTGCAACGGCGGAAGCGTAATGTGGCAATACGGGGAGATGTCCAAACAGTTGGCAGGAATGCGAGTCGCAGAGCGAGGTCGCCTACGGTTTCAGCGCGACGAAGTCACGTCGATCTGAGAACCAATGGGCACGTTGGGCCACAGACGCCCCACTTGTTCAATGCGGATCGCTGCCAGCGTGTCGCCGGTTTGGCCGGTCACTTCAGCGACCATCGGAATGTCCACCACCTGGCCTCTGAATTCCTCGTTGCCGGGAAATAGCAGTTCGACTTCCTGCCCCGGTCGCATTTCTCTGACTCGTCGCGTCGGCAGATACGCCGTGACGTACCGCCGATCGGTGTGCAGGATGCTGAGCATCACTTCTCCCTCATGCATATCGTCACCTTCACGGTAACGAACTTGTCCGACGGTGCCGTACACCGGCGACGTGACGTTGACAACGCGACTCACCGTCTTCATGGACTCCAATTTTCGGGCGGCCTCGGCATACTGGGCCTGAATCGTGGTCGCTCCGACGGCTTCGTTGACAATGGCCGGTAAAGTACTGCGGACAGCTTCCAGACGTGACTGTTCCGCACGAAGCGTCTGCAGGTCTGGATCAACCGGAGAAGCTGCTTCGGAATCCGAACTCACAGCATTGTGTTGCGTTGCAGCCGTCTGCACGGGTACCGGAACATCAGGAACGAGTGCGGATTCGGAGACCGCTGACGACTTGCCGCTGGCTCCGCTGAAGAACATGATTCCACGCGCGAGGGTCAGATGTCTGGAATTCAACTGAGCCGCGTTGCTCGAAGAAACGCTGCGGACTGGCACGCCGTCCTGCACGCGGTTCCGTTGGCCGTCAGAAACGTGGCTGGCAGTCCTGCCGTCAAGTTCTTTCAAGGCCACGCGCTGACGAACATGGGAAAGATCGCGATTCAGTTCCCGCGTCCGCCATTCCAGTTCAATCACCGCCTGCGCTGTGACGCGCTTCACTTCTCGTTCAAGGTCGCGCACAAACTGCTCATGCGATTCAATCAGCGCCAGATGTTCAAGTTTCTCCAGGGTCAACAAGGGCTGACCGGAGAAAACTTCATCCCCGGACTTGATCTGGACATTCGTTAACCGTGATGCCGCAGGCACACGGATCGTGGTCATGTCGGCTGAAAGAATGCCGGTCAACGGCTGATTACGTTGTTGCCCCAGGAAATACACCAGGCAAAATCCGGTCAGCAAGGCAACGGCTAACAACGACATGGTTCGCAAGGGTGACGCAGGCAGCGTTGAGGACTTGCGAAGTGCCGCCACGGAACACAGATTTTTCGCCTGCTCCGTCCAGGCTTCATCAACCATCCGCCCGATAGAAATTTGAAGTTCGTCGGCGATCGCCGACATCTCGCGGTGCCGCCAGAGCGCCATCTGACCCCAGAAATAGATGCCCAGCTGATTCAGAATCACGGCTTCGCGCGTACGCACACCATCGACCCGAGTGAGGTCGTCGGACAATTCCGGAGCAATGTCAAAGACAACTCCGAAGCGTCTGTCCATACGATGTCCGCGCGGCAATGTGGCTATGATCGGCGATTCCATGGGTTCATCCATCCGGAACATCCGAGAAGCAATCAACCGCGTCCGGTATCGGGACACTTTGAATCACTTCGTGAACGTGGGTCCGCCGGACGCGCGCAATCACAACGGGTCGTTTTCCGCTGCGCAGTCCGACTCTTCTGTTTTCGGTCAAGTGATCGTGAATCGTTGACCAAATCCACAAATCCGTGTTCCAGAGTACGGCGAATTTTATTGATGCCGACGTTCCATCCAGCCGAACTCTGACCCATGACCGCGTTCGTGACCCGGTTTCCGGGGCTTCCCAATTCATGCTGAAATGACGTTCCCGGCCATATTTCATATCGGGATCGCTGACCGGAAGTTCGCTATTCTTTGCAGGACACTTGATTTACCATTCCCCTAGAGCGGTAGAAACTGCCGGAGTTCATATCTGGCGTGACTGTGCGTAGAATCTGGCGGGCGAATGTTGTGTTCGCTGATTGACGAAGTCGGTCAGATTTGCAGAGTCAACAAAGACAAACAGACGAGATACCTATGATTTCAAAGTGGTTTGCGGTCAACGCAACGGTGATAATACTGCTGGTTTCATGCGGTTCGTTGTGCGGTTTATTCCCCGGCGTGGCAAACGCAGTGCAGGCAACTGGTTCAGATGAAAAAAGTAATTCAACCACTCCCGCAACGACGGAGAAATCCGTGACAAATGCTTCGGATCCGGATGACCACGGCCAGGCACCGAAAGGAACGGAAGCTGTCCCGGCAAACCGTCTGGCCCGTGAATCCAGCCCATACCTGCTGATGCACGCCCATAATCCGGTGGACTGGTATCCGTGGGGACCAGAAGCCTTTGAAAAGGCTCGTGCGGAAAACAGGCCCGTGTTTCTGTCTGTGGGATACAGCAGTTGCTATTGGTGCCATGTCATGGAGCGTCAGGTTTTTTCGAACCAGAAAATTGCGGACTACATGAATGAGCATTTTGTCTGTATTAAAGTGGATCGTGAGGAACGTCCGGACGTAGATGATATCTATATGACGAGCTTGATCGTGTATCAGCAGGCAACCGGTGCGGGCGGTGGCGGTGGCTGGCCGTTATCAATGTTTCTGACACCGGAAGGCGATCCGATTGCCGGCGCGACCTACTTGCCGCCAGAAGATTCACCTGATGGACGCACCGGATTCCTGACGGTCGCCAGTCGGATTACGGAACTCTGGACAGACAAACAGGAAGCTGTCGCGGGTTCCGCCGCCATGATCGCGCGCGAAGTGCGTCGTCTTTCCGGTCCGATGGTTCTCGCCGAGCCTAAGGATCTCACGCGCGAGTTGCTGGACGCGGTCGTGACGGGCATAGAAGGCCGTTACGATCCTGACCATGGCGGTGTGGATTTCAATGAACGCAGGCCCGAGGGTCCTCGATTTCCGAACGCGCCACGACTCCTGTTTCTGCTGGGACTGCACGCCGAGAATCCGCGTCCGGAGCTCCTGAAGATCGTCGATCATTCCCTCACGGCCATGGCGAAAGGCGGCATCCGAGACCATCTGGGTGGCGGTTTTCATCGCTACAGTACCGATCGCCGCTGGAATGTGCCTCACTTCGAGAAAATGCTGTACGATCAGGCGCAGTTGCTCGAGACTTATGCGCAGGCCGCGCTGCTGACAGACAATCCGCTTTATCTGCGAGTGATTGCAGAACTGGTCGTGTTCCTTGAACGAGAAATGACCCTGCCGGGCGGCGGTTTCTGTTCCGCGCTGGATGCAGAAACGAATGCGATTGAAGGCGAATCCTATGTCTGGACGGAAGCACAGATTCGGGAGACATTGAAACCGGACGACGCGGAATTGTTCATGACAGCATATGGATTTCACGAACCGCAGTCGTTTGAGCACGGTCGAGTTCTGTTTCTGCCGATCACGGTGGAGGAGCTTGCAGCACAGCAGTCGATCGACGCCGTTTCCCTGGAAGCACGCCTGGCTGACATGCGGAATCAGTTGTTGCAGGTTCGCTCAATGCGGCCGAGCCCGCTGCTGGACGATAAAGTGCTCACTGAATGGAACGCTCTGATGATTCAGGGACTGGCGACAAGCGGTCAATTGCCGGGTCGCGAACACGACCTGCAACTGGCGGCGAAAGCCGCCGATTTTCTGCTGACACATTTGCGGGACAGCGAAGGTCATCTGCTGCGTTCGTGGCGAAATGAAACGCCGGGACCGCGCGGCTATCTGGACGACTACGCCTGCCTCGCCTCGGCGCTGCGGACGTTGCATGGAGCGACACAAGACGCACGCTGGCTGACGGCCGCCAATGAACTCACAACACTGCAGATTGCACAGTTCTACGACGAAGCTCAATCGACATTCTTTTTTACGGCGCACGACCACGAGAAATTGTTCGCGCGGACAAGTTCGCCGTACGATTCTGTGTCGCCGTCAGGCAACAGTATTACAATTCGAAACCTGCTGGCGCTGAGTGATCATGATCCTCAGTTCCGCAAGGTTGCTGAATCGACGCTCAAGCGATTCAGCGGAGCGCTCGATGCCGCACCTGTGTCCTGTGCCGGCCTGGGGATGGCGTTACAGGATCTGCTGGCGTTGCAGGCAAAGGACGACGCCCCACAGCCGAATGGATCAGACAGCGGCGCGCAGCAGGCGTTCAAGCCTGTGTTGCCGGATCCGCTAGCGCCGTCGCCGTTCAGTCAGGGACAGGAGAGTCCCGTCAAGGTGAAGATCTATCCATACTTCGACAAGCTGGAACGCGGCGGTAAATGTCTGATGGCCATTGAACTGACGATTGCCGACGGATGGCATATTAATGCAAACCCGTCGAACCCGGATTTCACGATTCCGACCGAAGTGAAGATCACGAGCAAACAAAAAATCAAGATGACGAAAGTGAAATACCCGAAGCATGAATTGCTGGACGTCGAAGGTCAGGATGAACCTTCGCATGTGTACGGTGAGCGAGTCATCATTTATGCGCTGCTGGAAATTGCCGCCGACGAAACGGCGGAAGTAGCGGAGTTGGAAGTCGAAGTGAAAGTCCAGGCATGTAATTCCAAAGCGTGTGAGCTGCCAGAGACGAAAAAGTTGATCGGAAAGCGTCCGCTCGCCAATCCCGGCGACAAAATCAAACGGATGCATGTATCCAAATTTCCGAAAGACGACGAAAAGGACGAGGATGAAGAAAAGGCAGACGCACAGCAGGACGGAAAAAACGTCGAGAAGAAAGACGAATGACCGGCATGACTTCGATCCGATGGGTATTCTGCGGCGTTTTCCCGCCACCTGGCGACATTCGCGTTAGCCTCTGTCAATGTCTCAAACGTGCAGATAGCCGAAATCTTTAAATCCATTCAGGGAGAAGGGCCGTGGGCCGGGACGCAGTCTCTGTTCATTCGGACCTCAGGCTGTAACCTGCGCTGCTGGTTCTGCGATACGCCATACACGTCGTGGAAGCCCGAAGGCACGGGCTTTTCTGTCGATGAACTCTCGTGGCGTGTCGCGGACAGTCTGGCACCGGACGTAGTCCTGACCGGCGGCGAACCGATGCTGCTGCCGGATCTGGTCCCGTTGGCTCAGCGATGCCGCGCACTGGGAAAACGAATCACGATCGAAACCGCAGGGACTGTTGATCAACCGGTGGTCTGTGATCTCATGGCGATCAGCCCTAAAATGCGCAATTCTGTTCCCGACGATGCCGTTTGGCATGACCGCCATGAACACGCCCGATTTCGCCCGGAAGTCATCCGCTCGCTGCTCTCGCGTTACAGTTGCATCCTGAAGTTTGTGATCGACCAGCCTCAGGACGTCGCTGAAGTGCGGGCATGGTTATCCCATTTCAGCGAAGTTGATCCCGGCATCGTGTGGCTGATGCCGCAGGCCAGGACGCGCGAACAACTCGCCGAACGATCTGTCTGGCTTCGCCCGCTGGCAACCGAGCTTGGCTTCCAGTTTTCGTCACGCCTCCAAATTGAACAATTCGGCAACGTCCGCGGCACGTGACCGTTGAACCACGTTCAGGTGGAGAGGTGGGGCGTAAGAATGCGCTGTCACGCATTCAGTGATGAGCACTAATCTCTCAATCGCTCCGGTTTGCAGAGCAGCTTCTTGTCATTTGCGGCACGACCACATTTTGTGCAGACATGAGATGGGTTGCAGACCAAAAGCTTGTAGCTCGCGAAATCGGCTTTGAGTTGCTTTTTCATGTCGCACAGAGTCTTTGCCATGGTCTGAGTCGCCCGTCAACTTGTACTACGGTTTATGGTCAGAATGAGAACAATTGAAATCCCGGGACACAAATGCACATACACATGACATCCGCTGCGACCCGGCGAAGTGCAGGATCTCCGTGATGCTCGTGGTTCTAAAACTCGCCGGACACTTCGCCACCGCCACGTGTTCCTGCGGCTCGCCAGAGTCCACGATCGATATTGTCCGAGAATCCTCGCACTGATCCATCGACGAGCAGGCCCTGAATAGTGCCCGTATGGAAACTGCGAGATGTGAAAACACCGTATGTGGATTCCGCTGCATTGTTGCCTTCGCGGATATTCACCCAATCTATGTCGCGAATTGTGCCGCTATCGTTATGCGGAACTTTGGTGTTCGGCGTAAACGTCGTGGTAAAACCCGTCTGGTTGGCGCGGCTGTCAACCCATTCTGCGTGCCCGGAATTCTTAAGTGTCCCGCCGAGACCACTGATGGCCGCCGGATCGTTCGGTACCGGTGGATTTCCAACGGGACCGACATCACGCAGGTAGTATTGAAACGACTTCACTTCCGCCATCGCGAGTGTATTGCTTGTTCCGTCCGTAATGTCTCGCATTCCTGTTCTGGCATTCGGACCAAAGGCACCCGTACCGAGCTGGCCATTGATTGGATTCCAGAGAAACCACTCACCGTAATTGGCGGCATAGCTGACAGGCCAGTATGTGATAGCTCCATCAATGTATGCTTTGTCGTTAATCTCACTGGGACACATCAATATCGAAATACGAATGGGAGTGACCGCAGGCTGAACCGAGTAACTTTTGCTGAAGTCCATCAGACTCGTCAAATTCGCCTGCTCAATATACGGCAGCAGTCGCGCTTGAATCGACCAGCCAGCTGGCTGGACCGTCGCGGCCAGATAGGTCCCTCCCGGTGGAAACACATTGTGGACATCATGGTAGTTGTGCAACGCGAGTCCCAGCTGTTTCAGATTATTCCTGCACTGCGTCCGCCGGGCGGCTTCGCGAGCCGCCTGAACTGCCGGCAGCAGGAGTGCAATTAAAACGGCAATGATGGCAATCACAACCAGGAGTTCGATCAGGGTAAATCCTCGCCGGGAGGATCTGAGGGACGACTTCTTCATGATTTGCCTTTTCTTCGGTTTGAGCAGAGCAGCAGGGAAGGCCAAACAGGCGGCGCAATGAAACCACATCCGGGCCAGACGCATCTGCTGAGCTGGCAATTCCGTTACCCGAGCGTGGCTGGCATCCTGCAAAAATCTGCAGGAATCAGGCTGGCTGGAGCACCGAAGCATTGAAATTGAGACTCAGTCGCAACATAATAGCCGTCGTGAGTGGCATGTCAACGAGATTGCTTACAAATCCCGAATCCTGAAATTGTCTAAAACAGGTACAGCGTGTGAACGCAGACAAATCACCAGAGCCGCTTGGCGGCGATCAGACGAGCGTCAACGGAAAAGCAAGTGTCGACACATCAGGATGTCACGACAGCGGCGAGGTCTCTGCCCGGAATTTCGATATTCAGCCAGTCGTCCGATTTAGCGAAATTGCCGACGGTACGACGGAGGTCATCATCGAACACGAAGGCCAGCGATACCGTCTTCGCGCAACTCGCAATGGCAGACTGCTGCTGAATAAATAACGGCCAGATGACAACCTGTGAGCCGCAAGGCGCTAGCCGCGGGTAATTCGTCTGTAAAAACCGGCGGCTAGCGCATTGCCGCTCACAAGAGCAGCGGTATTCAGAAAGACTCCATCACTTCGGCGGAATCAACCTGATCGCTCGCAGATCGATCAGTGCAAACGGGGGATTTTCCGGGGCAGTGATGATCAGTTGACCGCGGCCTCGATGGAGATCAATCGTGCCGGCCTGCCATGTTTGATAGTTATCCCAGGTTCCGCTGCCGGGGACTCGGGCGGTGAGCATGCGATTGCCGGTGGAGAACTTGATCAGACTGCCTGC
>CAMAVB010000052.1 GCA_945861465.1 Candidatus Kuenenia stuttgartensis | reverse complement strand
TTTTGTTGGGGGCAGGCAAATGGCACGCACAAATCGGCGGGATGTGTTGGCGGCGGGCGAGATTCAAGTCGTGCATTGCATCAATCGATGCGTGCGGCGGGCGTATCTCTGCGGGCAAGATCCGTTGACCGGCACTGATTACGAACACCGGCGGGAACTCATCCGTCAGCGGCTGGAATTTCTGGCGGGAATCATGGGGATTGAAGTTCTGGGCTATTCGGTGATGAGTAACCTTGCTGGATAGTGCCGCGATTCTGGCCTGCACGCAGTATGTGGATTTGAATCCCGTGCCGGCGAATATCGCCGTGAGTCCTGAGTCGAGTGATTTCACGAGTGCTCAGGACCGCATCATGGATTTGCAGACGGCGGAAGAAGTTTCTACTCCGGAAGTAGCCCCCTCATCCGGCCTGTTGGCCACCTTCTCCCCCGATGCGGGGGAGAAGGGACACAGTGAAGATACGAAGGACAATCGTGTCGAACACGGTGAGCGTGCAGGTTGGCTGGCTCCGATTCCGCTGGAGCCGAAGCGGCAGGCCGTGCGTGCGAAGACGACCGAGCGTCGAGCGTCGAACAAGGGTTGTCTGTCGATGGGGCTCGGTGATTACCTGCAACTGCTGGAATGGACAGGTCGTCAGATCCGCAGCGACAAACGTGGCGCGATGCCAGCAAATCTGGAACCACTGTTCGAGCGTCTTGGGATCTCGACGGAACTGTGGGTTGACTGCGTGCTGAATTTCCGGAAATGGTTCCGTTCGAGCGTCGGTCGTCCGAAGTCCATGGAGGCCGCAGCCGAAACCCGCGGTCACACCCTAGCGATCAGCATCAACTCCGCCCGCCGAGCGTTCACATAGACCCGCGTTCGAGGCAGATCCCCAAGGCTGCCACCTTTACGCAAACGGGAATCTTAAGACGGATGGCACAAGGACCAGTTATTTTGCCGAAACGGCGCTCCGCTTGGTCCAGCCTACCCGAAAATTGACTCTTGACGAAGCACTACGATGATACCCGAAGTTCTGAGGAGTACTTGAAGTTACGAATCCGATAATGCGACCATAGGATTGATCACGTCGTCAATCTTTACAAGATCAATCGTAATCATATCAGTGACTGCTTGTCGTGTTATGGCTTCGCGGGGTTGCCCTTTTTATCTGCAATTCGGACGTATTTCTTAAGCTCTTCGAGCTTTTTTGGACCGATGCCTGCTACCTTGTCGAGCTCCTCAATGGTTGCGTAGTCTCGGCCTTGAATGATTCGAGTGGCCATCACTTCCCCCACGCCAGGAATACTCATCAGTTCATCTCGGGCGGCAGTATTCAAATCGAACTTAGGATTCGGTGGGGCCTTCTTCGGTCCTCTTGCGACGCCGAGCTCAGCATCTTCCGTGCGTTCAAGTTGGCGTTCTGAGGGAAGCTTGTCGCAGTCCGTTTCCGCCCAGATGCCGCTGGCCTTCCTGCAGGCGACGAGTTCGAGGTCGCGAAGTTTTTCACGATAGGCGTCTTCGTGCTGTCCATCGGGCGTTTCCCGGCAGATGCCAAAGGCGCGGGCGAGACCCTTACTCACAAGGAGTTCCCCGAGATCTTTACCGTCGGCGGTCGTGACAAACGCATAGATTCGTGGGAACTTTGCATCACCGCGGGCGTCTGCAAACGATGTATAAACGGTAAAGGGTTGAGCCAATGCCTTCGCAGTTTCCTCAGTGGCGAGTTTGCCGTACTTCATGGCGAGAGTCATCGATGCTTCTGGTTGCGGTAAGCCACCCGATTCTGAAATCCCAAAGTGGCGGCGCTGGGCACGCAACCGGCGTGCATCATTGTCGTCAGAGAGGGCGGTTTCGATGCAATCCACGCCGTACAGGCGAATCGTGAGTTGTTCACCAGTCCCAGTTCTTATCAAGAAGCTGTCACCGTCCGCCCAATCCGCCTGAACCATGTTGCAGCACGTGAATTCTTCCGGGAATTTTCCTCGTACCTGAGCACAAAGAATCGTTGGCGTTGCCGCAAGAATTACCGAGATTGTGAAAAAGAAAGTTCTCATACGCCATCCATTATCGCCGGGCAATGCCACGGGCAAGTTTCATCATCTGAGGATGTCCTCAGAGTAGCTGATCGAGTGATCACGGTACCGTTTTCATCGTGACAGACATCACACGACAAATGGACTTTAGCGTTCCGGGGCAGTGAAGGCACGCCACCCGTCGGGTCGCATATTCGATGGCAGCGGCATACGCAGGTTCTTTTGGCGACGCTCCAAAAGTCGATAACGGAACGCATCGTCTGCAGGCTCGACCGAACGGAGTCAGTTCCGGCAATCCGACGTTGCCGGAATTCATGTTGCTCGGTACGAGCAGAAATTCTCCCCAACCCGGAAATTGGGCTAAAAGAGTATGTTGACATCCACTTTTCGTCGATGTATGCTTAAACAGGATGAAGTTATCTTGTTTTGACGAGCGATGCTCAGGGAGTTCCACAGTGCAGAAAACATTTCAGAAAATCGCCCTAACCATCTTCATCTTGACAGCAACGATCGTTGCTGGCAGCTTCGCCGTTCCGAGAACCGGAACTGCAAGTGAAGCGATTGCCTTGGAAGATGCCAAAGATCCTGCAGTCGAAAGGGCTCGTCGCGAAGTGCGGATGCTGGATGATATCTACAAAACCGCGATCGTGCTGGTCACGGAGCACTATGTGCATGACGACACGGATTTGGCTGCGGGCAGTGCCTTCAAGGCGCTGTTTGAGGCCGTCAGCAAGAAGGGCTGGCATGATGTGCGTCTGGTCGATGCCACCGGGAAACCTTACAACGATCAGAATCTTCCGAGAGCAGGATTTGAAACAGACGCGATCAAGCAGATCCTTGGTGGCAAGGGCTCCGTCGATAAGGTTGTCGTTGAAGGTGATAAAAAATTTCTGCTGGCAGCGACTGCGATTCCAGTCGTCATGGACAAGTGCATCATGTGCCATGAAAACTACCGCGAGGTCGCGAAAGGAAAAGCCATCGGCGCGTTGAGTTACAGAGTCCCGATTCTGGATTGATGGATCATCACGCTGGAGTGAAATGCTCGTAATGATGTCACATCTCAGACCTTTAATGTTCGTCGTCTTCGTGCTCAATTTCCGTACCGCTTCGGCGCAGTTGGATTTTGAGCAGGAGCCGATTTTGTACAGTTCCGCCACCGCGACCGATCCGGTGGCTCGCCTGATCGAGAGCATCAAGTCGGGTGAGTCCAGAGTGACCTGGGAACCGGGACATGGCTATCTCAAATCGCTCATGGTCGAATTGAACGTGCCGGAGTCCAGTCAGGTTCTGGTATTTTCGAAGACCAGCCTGCAGATCAGTCGGATTACGCCAAGAACTCCGCGTGCCGTGTACTTCAACGATGACGTCTACCTTGGCTGGGTGCAACGCGGTGATGTGGTGGAGATTTCTGCCGCTGATCCGCAGTTGGGCGGGACGTTTTACACGCTGGACCAGCGATCTCCGGAGACGCCCGCCTTCACTCGCGAAACCTCAAAATGCCTCCAATGCCATGGTTCCAGTCACACGCGCAGGACGCCGGGCCACATCGTGCGTTCGGTGTTTCCTGATTCAGGCGGGCAACCGGTATACCGCCTGGGAACGCATCTGACCGACGATTCCAGTCCGTTCAATGAACGTTGGGGTGGTTGGTACGTGACAGGGACTCACGGTCAGCAACGTCACATGGGCAATTGTACCCTCGACAACGAAGAGGTCTCAGAGAAGCTGGATGTCGATTCCGGTGCTAACGTTACGGATTTGAGCTCGCACTTTGAAGTCCGTCCATATCTGACGCCACATAGTGACATTGTCGCGTTGATGGTGCTGGAACATCAGGTCACAATGCACAATATTCTGACTGCTGCGAATCACGCCGGTCGTATCACGGTCCGAGATGCGGACATCATGAACAAGGCGTTGGAGCGGCCTGACGGTTTCGAATCAGAATCCACCGAGCGGCGATTTTCTTCCGCAGCGGAAAGTGTCGTAAAGGGGCTGCTGTTCTGCGAGGAAGCACGGCTCAGCGATCCTGTGGCTGGCACTTCCGGTTTCACGACGGAATTCGCCGCACGAGGCCCGCTGGATCCCAAAGGCCGCAGTCTGCGACAATTCGATCTTCGCACGCGGCTGTTTCGCTATCCGTGCAGCTTCCTCATCTATTCCGAGGCCTTCGCTGCACTTCCGTCTGGCGTGAAGAGCCGAGTGTGGAAGCGACTGGACGAAGTCCTGTCCGGCAACGACACAACTTCAAAGTTTGATCACCTTAAAGCTGAAGATCGTCAGGCCATCCGCGAAATCATCTGCGACACGCATCCGGAAGCAGAAAGTTTGACGGCTGCGGCAGCGGGCGGTTAGCACTGGCTCAAACCACAGATCATCCGCGTCCGTCAAACTTATACTGCACGCGGCTGAGAACGCAGGGCATCTTTCCTGACCTCGCGGAGCATAAATCACTCATTTTGAAGACCGTTGTTTGCGCCAAGGGCGCGAGCGAACTTGCCGTTTTCATTGAGCCACCGCACGATCGTTCCTGGCTGGCCATGAGTCACGAAAATCTGTTCCGCCCGGGTTTCATCAATTGCCTTCAGCAGCCCCGGCCAGTCTGCGTGGTCTGACAGAGGAAACCCGATTTCGACAGATCGGGATCGCGGCGTCTGCGGCGTCAGCATCCAGCCGGAGACCATGGCGACTGACGCATTGCGAAACATGCTGAGCCATATCGAATGTGCCGTGGACGGCGGCGTAACAACCAGAACTCCTCCCCAGTCTTTTCGCGCCGGAGCCTGAGTGGGGAGCCATGTTTTTGGCAAATCAATACCACTGGCTCGGTATTCTTCATTCAATTGCTGAACGGCGGAATGACAATAGATCGGCCCGATCGCAGGATCGACTCCGGCAATCAAGCGTTGTGCCTTCCCAAGGGAATACGCCAGCAGGACCGCAGGCTTGCCGTCATCGCGGCACTGTTTCCACCAGCGGTTGATGTCGGCAAAGATTTCCTGTTGAGTTGGCCAGCGATAAATCGGCAGGCCGAACGTACATTCCGTAATGAATGTGTGGCAACGCACATGTTCGAATGCCGCGCACGTGGCGTCAGGCTCTGTCTTGTAGTCTCCACTCACAACCCAGACTTCACCACGGTATTCCACGCGAACCTGAGCGGACCCAAGAATATGGCCTGCCGGATGAAACGACAATGTCACTCCGTTGATCAGCTTTGTCTCACCATATGGCAGTGCTTCGATCTCTGCCGACGGTCCAAGCCGATGCCGCAGCACCCGCCGTCCCTCTTTGGCAGCGAGATATTTCTGAGAACCCGGTCGAGCGTGATCGGCGTGTGCGTGGGTGACGACAGCTCGGGGAACACGTTGCGACGGATCAATGTGAAAGTCGCCGATTTCACAAAATAGTCCCGAGGGTGTTTCCTGAAGCAGCGGTTTTGTCATTGGGAGAGCGGCAGAAGGAATTTACAGTTTATCCTGGTGCGGGGTTCGTCCGCATCCGCCATGCTCGGCACAAAGAAGTCAGATTGCGTCGCTAACGGTGCTGAGCAGAGTGTGACGCACTTCGTGGCGGAAATCTTCTCAGTAAAACCAAACTCCCAATGTTTGCAGAGCAAAGTTTCCCACCTGACTGTCAAGGCTCAGCCGTCGCGGCACAAAATTGCGGTCTTATCGCCCAAATCGCACAGGTTCCGGAGTTTTGGCCAGGATTGAGTTCACGTTGAAGCGTTTCAATACGTAAAATGCACGGATCGATGGACAACTTGAGTGAAACGGATGAGGACGAACCGGATGGGCGAGCAAACCCTTGAGCAACGATACCAGAAAAATTCTGACGCAAGTGCTTTTGATGAAACAGTTTACGCACCACTTCTGCCTGGCGTCAACGTTCAGGATAAGTCCTCAGCGAATGGAGCAACAGCAGTGAACGAATTTTCGGACAACAGCGCAGTCAGCTGGGGAACTACCTCGAATGGGGAGGATCTGGACTATGTGCCCGTGTCTCCGTGGGCTCCGATCTCACTTTGCCTGGGGATGCTCGGACTCACCGGATTTTTGGGGTATTTCGGTTTGTACGTGGCTTTTTTTGGCATCTTTGTAGGGGTTGGGGCTGTCAAACAAATCCGTTCTTCCGGCGGGTTCGTGAAAGGCACATGGATGGCGATGATCGGATTGGTGTTGTCAATCTGCAGTTTCTGCCTCGGCTCGGCAAAAATGTCATACGACTACCAGCATGAAGTGCCAGAAGGCTACCAGCGCGTCAACTTCCAGAAAGATGTGGCAGAAAAGCAGTTTGTTTTTGTCGGCGGATACAGGAAACTTGACCCTGCAGTCGCAGACGTCATCGGTAAGAAGGTCTATCTTAAAGGTTTCATGTATGCAACGCAGGCAACGACGGGACTGTGGCAGTTTATTTTGCTGAAGGATAATGGAGAATGCTGCTTTGGCGGAAAACCGAAATCACACGACTACATCATAGTGACATTGCCTTTTCTGAAATCGCCTTCTGATCGTCCGGCGATTTCAGAACGTGCCCCAGGGATGTCGGTGATGAGTCTCGCTGAAGAATCGCAGAAAAAATTTGCGGCGAACGAAGATTATCAGCAGGAAAAATTTCAGCTGGTGACACGAGCCTACATTGGGATGGTGGCGGTCGCGGGTGTGCTCGAAGCGGATGTTCGAGCAGGCCAGGGCGGGCCACCGGATGATTTTGAGTACGCACCCGTGTACCGGATGAAGAATGTTGAACTTGTCGAAGAAGCGTGGACGCGATTCTAAGAGTACTTCCTGAAATTCCACGACCGTGAGGCGTAAGTCGCTCGCAGGCGGTTGATTGAGTCAAAAACATGAGCGGCATGGCGCTAGCGGACTGTTGATTTAGTGACGATCAGGAGTGTTTTGCTCCGCAAAAGTCGCGTGACTTTCGCTGAGCGAAAGACAACAATGGTTTCCTTGCGACGCCAATTCACAGGTCTACGGAACGGACACACCATGAACAAACGCACGACCGCTTCTGCCATTCTGATCTCCCTTGCCTCTGTTGCCGGATGCAACAACGGCGATAGTGATTACGTCAGTTATAAGAAGACTACTCCGTCGGAATTCGAAGAAAACCAGAAGCAGTCCGCTGTCCCTTCGCACGCCACTGCAGTGGTCAATGCACAAGCCGTCGATTCAACAGCTGCCACGCCGCAGGAAGTTGTGAGTCCCGATGCGAACGTCCTGGCCGCAGAGCCGTCTGATGATACTGACATCCTGGCCGCAGAGCCGTCTGACGATACTGTGGTCAATCCTGTATCGGATTCAACGACCGGCAGTGATACTGTTCTGATAAATCAGCCGGATAACGGTGAGAGCAGTCTCCATGCAGATTCAGCGACAGGCTCAAAATCCATTGTCTCGACACAGTCGGGTCTGACAGGTCGGGCAGACACGCCGGAAATTGATAATGCTGCAGCGAAATCGCCATCGAAGATCCAGCTGCTGATTCCTGAAAAGTCGTTTCGGCGTGAACGCGGGACTGACGCTGTGAGGATCGGCTACGATGACATCGATCTGCTCAAGATTCTGAATATGGAACCCGTACCGCCGAATGCTGCGGAGTATTTTCCGGAGTGGCTGGCATCACTGAATGGCAAGCAGATTCGCATTCGCGGCTGGATGTATCCGACGTACATTTCGGAAGGCCTGCTATCGTTCACCCTCGCGCGCGACAATGGAATTTGCTGCTTTCAGCGAATGCCAAAAATCTACGACGTAATCTTCGTAAAACTGAAAGAGGGCCAGTCAACAAAATACATTGATCAGCGCCCATTCGATGTGGAAGGCACGTTCCGCATCGACAACGAGAGTGACGGTTCGGAACTTGCTCGGCTCTACAAGATCGAAAACGCCCGCGTGCTTGATTAGCTACGCTTACTTTCCAACAGATGTTGTAGTTGAGTCAAGTTTTGGGTGCGATGGTGGGCCGATCGAATGTAGGATGGACATTCATGTCCGTCGCTTGGCCATAGTACACGGTCGAAGCGCTGGTTATTCGACGTTGCCAGCCGCTCGATAATGCAGCCTTGTTTGGTCAATATCTCGGACATGAATGTCCAAGCTACAGGAATCGCAGCCTTGCACCGAGTTGCCACAACCCTGCCCGCCTCGGCAAGCCATTTTTTGCGATCTTTGAGTTCTTTCGCGGCAATTCGGGATCTGTGGCGTGAATCACTCCAGTACTGCACTCAGTCGCAGTTTTGTTTCTGGACGGTTCAATTCTGCTTTGCCGAAGCCGTATGTCGCTCCACACGCGACAGCCTTTTCCTGCCATTCCGCGAAGTTCGAAACCAGCATGACTGGAAGTGTGGCCGTCGCCTTGTCACCAAGAATCTGCTGCAGAATTTCCATGCCATCGCTGGAGTCGGCGTCCAGCTTGCGATTGATGAGGACCAGATCGACGGTTTTGGACTTCAGCAATTGGTATGCATCCGTCGGCAGATCAGCCGTCAGCACAGTAGCGCCGAAGTGCGATGTCAAATAATGTGAAATTGCTGCCTGATCCGGACGACACTGTCCGATACTCAGCACGGTCTTGCCTGTCATCAAATCGCCTTTAAAAGAGTACATATTGCGGTGAGGAGTGGATCACTGACATCGTTATCAATGTTCAATCACAAAATGAAGTGCGCAGAGGAGGACTGGTTTTAAACCGCGAATGGACGCGAATATACGCGAATAGCGGCAGGATTCCAGCCTGGGTTCATTTCGAATGACTCGTCAACCGGTGCCGGCGCTGAAGTTATGGCACGAAAATATAACATTTTAGCGGCTTTTTTGACTTTATTCGCGTCCATTCGTGTCCATTCGCGGTTCAGATCTGTTTTCTGTCTACGCTTTCGAATTTGTCGAAGTCCCGATCTGTACAAGACTATGCAGTTTCCCGTCACTTTGCTGAAGCAATGTTGGTTCGTCGCGGGACCGACTGCGTCCGGAAAGTCAGCCGCCGCACTGCATCTGGCGCAGGTGCTGAACGCTGAAATCGTATCGCTGGATTCGATGGCCGTCTATCGCGGCATGTCGATCGGTACGGCAAAGCCATCAGTCGCCGATCAACAGTCCGTTCGTCATCATCTGATTGACATCGCCGACCCCGCTCAGGATTTCAGTGTAACAGAATTTGTGCGGTTGGCGCATGACGCGGCGAACGATATCTCATCGCGGGGACTTGTACCGCTGTTTGTCGGCGGCACGGGACTCTATCTGCGTTCGATTCTGCGAGGCATGTTTGAGGGACCGGAGGCCGATTGGGACCTGCGAAATCGATGGGAACGACTGGCCGTGCAACACGGCCCGGAATGGCTTCACGCGCAGCTGGCCGAACGTGATGCAGTCACCGCTCAGCGTCTGCATCCCAATGACATGCGGAGATTGATCCGGGCCATCGAAGTCTTTGAGTTGACCGGCAAACCGCTCTCAGAAGATCAACATCATCGACCGCGGCCTCCGGAAGATCGACCGGCCTGTGTCGTTTGGCTTCAGCCCCCGCGTCCCTGGCTGCATCAGCGCATCAACCGACGCATCGACATGATGATGCAGGCGGGCTGGCTGGAAGAAACACGCACCCTGCTGGAATTCGAACCGCCCCCGGGCCGAACGGCCAGACAAGCGCTGGGCTATCAGGAACTTATCCAGCACCTTACAGGGACACTGTCACTGGAACAGGCAGTGGCTCTGACGAAAATCTCAACCCGACAATTTGCCAAACGGCAGCACACCTGGTTTCGCAACATTCAGGAATGTACTCCGCTGGAGACAACCGGTGCAGAATCGCCCTCCGCACTGGCGCACATGATCCTGAATTTGCAGCGGACGTGAATCTAAACCAGATTCAGCATGAGAACCGGAGTTTTCGCTCGTAAGGTGGGGCAAGCGGCTGACAAGCCGCGCCGGCCCACCATTCTCGAGTTGCACACAGGGTGGGCCGGCGCTCGCGTTGCTCGCTGGTCCCACCCTACAAGAACTCCGCGTCTCATAGAGAGCCTGGTTTAGTTGTGATGATGCCCTGCCTCCGCACCGGCGAGCGGTTGGGCGTCAGCCCTCCGTGTCCCGTCTACGGCAAGATCCCGCCTTCACGTTCTGCCTCCGCATAGGCAGATGAGATCAAGAAAAAATGAACAGAATCAGGTCGATTCTGCCAGACGTGTCGATTCAAGGCATCACGAATTGATGCCCCTCCGGTCGCACTGTGAGCACGGGACAAGTCGCGGTCCGTACCACACTTTCAGCAACGCTGCCCAGCATGACGTGGGCTAAACCTGTCCGACCGTGCGTCGAGAGAACGATCAGATCGATGTTCGCCTCACGGGCATAGCGGACGATTTCAATCTTTGGCGATCCTTCTGTTACGGATCGGATCACTGTACGACCGACCGACCAGCCGGAATCGATAAGACCAGCCAGTTTCTTTTCCGCAGCCGCTTTGGACTCGCTGACGAACGTCGGCATGTCGAGGCCAAATTCAAAAGTGGGTGTCGATGAAAGATGGCGTTCCAGCGTGTGCAGGATGTGGAGTTCAGAATTGAAACGCGATGCCAGTTCACACGCATATTTCGTGGCGGCGGTGGAATAATCGCTGAAATCAGTGGGCAGCAGAATTCGCTGAATTTGGATCGTCATATCGTATCTCCAGTGCTTGTTTGGCTGTTTGTCACTGTACAACGACTGTATCCGATTACTTGTTGAAGAGAAGTGACGCACTCGGCATGTTCATCTTTGGCCAGGACTTGATCTAACTGGAACGAACCCAAAGTGTCCCCGCTCCCTCAATTCGTTTGCAGGTTCGCACACTGTATTATGGGGCATCGTCGTCGCAAACGAATTGGGGGGGGGCACGGGGGCAGGCTGAGTGGGGAGTTTTTTGCACGATGACATACTGGACAACCCCCTCATCCGGCCTGTCGGCCACCTTCTCCCCCGATTTCGGGGGAGAAGGGACTTGTCGCAACTTTGTTCATTCAGCGTGGAACAAAACCCGGAGAAATCAGCTGAGTTAAATACCACAACTTTTCCGCAGCCCACCTTGACTCTGATCCTGTGGCCCCCAGCACATGATCAGCGATCACGTCGCCGATCACGACCTTTGTTAATCGGGCGCACAGGACGCTCAGTGGTGGCCCCTGAGACAGGCTTGCGCTTCGCAGGTTTCCGCGTTCCGCTGCCGGATGCTTTGGATTTCAGTCCGGGCTTGCCAGACGGCTGCGGACGTGATGAACCTGGTTTGGAAGTTGGTCTGGCGACAGAAGTTCGCAGTGCGGGAATTCTACCAGCCGGTGTTTTTGCGACAGGAGTTTTGTCAGGTTGTGTTCCTGCGACTGGTGTCGCAGACTTTGCTTCGCCTGTCGTTGGGCGTTTGCGATCTCCGCGTGTTTGTCCGGTGCGATAGCCGAACTTCTGCTTGCTTCCTGCGCGGTGAGGATCAGATTCCGAGGCTTCGCCGTGAGCGATAAACTGTCGAAGCTGACGAATTTCAAACGATGACAATTCACGATGACGTCCGGGGGGCAGACTTCCCAGCTTCAACGGTCCGAAGGCCACACGTTCCAGTGCCAATACTTTGTGTCCGACGCGGGCCATCAAGCGACGGATTTCGCGGTTCTTTCCTTCCTGCAGTTCCAGTTCCAGAATCGTGCTGCGGCCACGACGTTTGAAAATCCGCACATTTCGGAAACGAAAGAAACCTTCGGCAAAGTACATGCCTTCGCGAAGCTGATGCAGAATATCGGGTTGAGGAAAACCGGCCACCAGACAGCGATACCGGCGGATGACTTCGAATCGAGGGTGAGCCAACTGCTGTGCAAGATCGCCGTCATTCGTGACCAGCAGCATTCCTTCGGTGCTTTCATCCAGACGACCGACTGTGAACAGCCGCTGATCACCAGCGGGAACCAGATCGATAGCCCGAGGGCGTCCTTGAGGATCTGAATTCGTACACAGAAAGCCTCGTGGTTTATTCACCAGAAAGTAACGAAAACGCGGCGGCCGCAGTCGTTCAGAATCCAGTTTGATCTCCTGGGAATTCGGATCGACGCCTCGCGCAGGATCGGTAATGACTTCGCCATCTACGGTGACGCGGCCAGTACGTATGTATTCTTCGCAGTTGCGTCGCGAATCGACCCCCGCCATCGCCAGAAACTTTTGCAATCGCATTTGATCCGGAGACTTCTCGATGGCTTGAGTCGCATCGTCCGCCGCCGCAACGACCCCGGATCGAACTCCGCGTGCTTCTGGTACGTTGAATGCCGGGCGTTTGCGATTTCCCGACGCTCGTGGACCTCGATCTGATTTTTCCTTTGGTCCCTTGGATGCACCGCGTACAGGCCGTGCAGGGCGTTCGACCGGCTTGCGTTTGGCGGGCTGACGTTTGGGATTGTCGGTGCCGGATTGAGGACGACGAGGGGGCATGATTTCACGATCCAAAGTGTTCTGTCTGTGTTCAGCAGGGATTCTGCCGACAGTTAGGACGCTGCATTATACTCATTCAGCCACCAGGATGTCGCTGAGTTTGACGTTTTGCCTGGCATTCTCGCGTGCAATTCAAACCAAAAATGCGGTAAAGTCGGAAAAGTTGCGTCCGGAACTCTTCGGACGATAACGGCAAGGCAGGGCATTTTTGAGGACACGACGTCCATTTTTCCGTTTGACAAGGTTACAATTCGACTGGACTGACCTGATTTTGCGATACTATCGAGAATTGCAATGATATCGCGGTGACCTGAAACGTCCTGACAGTTTATGGTACACCCCGAGCGGGCAGAAATGACTCTTCGGGTTAATGTTATCTTCGACCGCGCGTGGTATCATGCGTTCCGTGTGTCCTCGACTGATCCATTGAGAACCTATCCATGATCATGACAACGATATTCAAGATTCTTGCTACGACGATCCTGTTTATCTCACTGGCATCCACCGCTTTTGCTCAGGGTAACACAGGAGGTACAGCCAGCACGACGGGGACATCCTCGACAGGCCAGAGTGCGACTGGTAGTTCTTCGACTGGTAGTTCTTCGACTGGGCAGGGTGGCGTCACCGGCAGCGGGTTGTCAGAGACCACGAGCTTTGCCGGAGTCGTGCCGGGGGAATCGACTGCAACATCCAACGCAACCGACACATTTATCGGCTCGACCGCAACCACAGGTTTTGTGGGCGGTGCGAGTCAGGCTGGCAACCAGCAGGCTACCAATCGCCAGTTTCAGGCGCTCCAGAATAATCAGTCGCAACAAAGTATGACACAGCAAAGCGGAACGGCTCGGGAAATCAGAACAACGCTGCGAGTCGGTTTTGCATTTCCCTCAGCGTCGCAGGCCCAAATCAATGGGAGCCTGACGAATCCAAACATCGCATCGCTGCGCCGCTTCTCACCAATTCGTCCGGAACTGGCAGGTATCGAAGTGGCACTGAATTCAGAAGGTATCGCAGTCCTGACGGGTTCCGCACCCTCCGTGGAAACCCGACGACTCGCCGCCAATCTGATGCGTCTCCAGCCTGGTATCCGCAAAGTGGAAAATCAGATTGTCGTGCGGGCAAACTGAATGGCAGATAAAGGACGAAAGCAGCATCGTTCGCAGCATGGCAAAAAGGTCCGGGTCGATCTGCGGCGCAACAAGCAGGTTCGCACTCGGCAACAGAATCTGACCGACGAATTGCTGAACGATCAGGAATCCGCCGCCGATGTCAATCACTCCGAACGTGTCACCGGACGCGGTGATCTGTCTCGACGCAGAACTCTGGTCGGCATTTCTTCGCAGGGAAATCAACTGCTGCGGGTCGTCGATGAAGATGGCCTCCGGCGGGGACGCGTAACGAGTTTTATCGGCCTGCACATTATGGTGCGGGACGATGCCGATCAGAAGGAATTCGCGTGTTCGGTGCGCGGCGTCCTGAAATCGATGGCACGCGATGCCCGCAATGTGGTCGTCACTGGCGATCGAGTTCTCTTTCGGCAGGAGGGTGATGCCAGTCAGGGCGTCATTGAACGCGTCGAACCACGTCACGGCCTGCTCTCGCGTGGCAGTCAGGGACGCGAACATATTCTGGTAGCAAACATTGATCAGGTCCTCATCGTCGGCACCGCCGCCGATCCGGACTTCAAACCTCAACTGATTGATCGGTTCCTGGTCACCGCAGAACGCCTCAACATCGAACCGATTATCTGCATCAATAAGATTGATCTCGTCGATCCAGCGACCCTGCTGCAACATGTCCGAAACTACGGTCGGATTGGATACAATGTTGTCCTGACCTGCGCCATGGATGGGCGGGGTATTGATCAGCTTCGACATCTGCTCAAAAATCGCCAGACGGCGGTAAGTGGCCAAAGCGGTGTTGGCAAGTCATCGCTGCTGAATTGCGTCGATAAGGAACTCGGCTTGCAGACAGCAGATGTCGGCGACTGGACTCGCAAGGGAACGCACACCACGCGCCGTGCTCGTCTGGTGCCTTTGACCTTTGGCGGCTGGGTTTGCGATACACCTGGCATTCGGCAGTTTGAGCTGTGGGACATCTCACTGGAAGAAGTCGATGGTTATTACGTCGAGTTTCGCCCTTTTATTTCCTGCTGTCGATTTCAGGATTGCACGCATACCCATGAAGCAGGCTGCGGCGTAAAAGAAGCGGTGTCTCAGCAGCTCATTTCCACGGCCCGCTACAACAGCTACCTTCGCCTGCGGGAAGACGACGTCTGGGTCTGGAAAAATCCCGCCCGAGGACATGCGAAGCAGGTCTGAATCAAATTCTCTGAACGAAAATGATCAAGACCGTGTCACGCTTGAAACCTTCATCCGCGATCGTTCTCGATCCTGGGGAATTTTCATGAAAGAGTCTCCTTAAAATGCGCAGAATCCTATTTTTCAAAACCTTGCCAGATGACTTCCGTCTGCACACTTGAAAAAGCGTTGTCAAAATACGACGATGAACCACACTAGTGCTCGGTCAGTGATGGTTTGATGGGTGGTGTGCCACTGGCTCTGCCAGTGCTTCATGGTGATGGAGAACACTGGCAGAGCCAGTGGCACACATCAAAGCACGGTTGACAATGCACTAGCGCTCATGGCTCGTTGCGAAAAGCGGAAGTTTGCTTGCTCGCCGAGCTGAATCCAAACTCGCGTTCCCTCAAAAATACAAATCAGGACATTGAAATGAAAAAACTGCTGATTCTTTTGACTGTAATGTACGCTGGCGGAATGGCCGTTGAGGCTGCTGATCGTTCGTGCCGTCTGTCTTCGCGCTCAAACTGTAGCCCTGCAACCTGTTGGTATAAGGCCAAGGACGGCACGTTCCGTGAAATGTTGTCGTACTCAAAAGCACTCGGCCGTGCCGAAGATGCAGACGACATCGAAATTCAACTTTTGGAAGTGCAGACGGAATTGGCAACGGCCAGGACCGATATCGAAACCGTCCGGGCTGATGCGGCAAATCTGAAGGCCGAACTTGAGAACCAGATTGCAGCACTGACGCAACAATTGGAATCCGAACGTCAGACCGTTGCCGCTCAAAAAGAACGTGGCGACAGGGCAGAAGCCGCTCACAAACTGTGCATTGAACAGATCGCTGATCTTCGTGACAACAACAAGAAGACCGAAGATTCACTCAAGGTGGCTCAGGATGATCTGAAAAAGACCTTCGAAGAGCGGGACAGTCTCAAAACAGCTCGTGGTGAACTGGAACAAAAACTGACGGACATGACCGCTGCAAAAACCGCCGCTGAAGACGCCGCAAAGGTCAGCCAGCAGGAACTGGAAAAACTCAAACAGGAGGCCGCAGAAGCAAAGAAGTCCGCAGTCGAATCTGAAGACAAAGAAAAAGACGCAGCGAACCCTGATGCCGAGACACCAGCTCAGAATTGATGGCTTCCGCATTTTCTTGTGCTCGTACTCGTGCTCGTGCTCGTGCTCGAAACGATGATGAATGAACCGGTTTTCGCTCACGCACGACTTGTTCGAGGTTCGCCCGGCTGACTCACCGAACGGAGAGCGTAGCGCCCGAATGAGGCGTTGGATACGGTGCGGCGGTCCATGCGGTTTTGCTGAACCTACCGGATTCCAGGTGTATGTCTACGGGAAAGTCATTCGTTTAACGGCGAGCCGCAGGCGTAGGCGAATTCTCTCCCGCCTACGCCTGCGGCTCGCCGTTAAACGATGCATTCTCCCACACTCGATTTTCGCTTCAAAACCAGTTGGGAGCTGCACATAGAATCCGGTAGAGTCAGCGGTTTTGAAATGGAAACTTTTCCTGGCCGTCGCTCGACCAACGTCATCGATCAGCGACAATTGACTACGCTGACCGGATCAGCAACGCTTGATACGCGCCGTCGGCAGGTTGTCCTGGGCGATGCAGGATCTCGCGGTCCAGCCGGAAATCCTTGAATGCCCGCAGCACGGTATCGACCACTCCACGATTCTCTTCGGGTTCCATGCTGCAGGTGGAATACACGACGCGGCCACCGGGTCGGACGAGTTCACACGCCTGAATCAGCAATCGCGTTTGCAGCACGACGAGTTCTTCAAGTGCGACCTGATCGAACCGCCAACGTGCCTCTGGTCGCCGATTGAGCACGCCGGTATTGGAACACGGGACATCGACCAAAACCGCGTCAAAGGGACCAACGGGCAGATCTCGGCCATCTTTGGGGATCACCATCGGCTGGATTGACGTCAACTGCAACCGCGCGGCGTTTTCCCGAATACGCTGCAGTCGTCCGTTCGCGACGTCGCAGGCGACGATGGTCGCCTTGTCGCCACTCAACTCAGCAAGGTGAGTTGTCTTTCCGCCCGGTGCGGCACAGAAATCAAGAATGGACTCGCCTGGTTGTGGCGCGAGAAGCAACGACGCGGACATCGCCGCTTCGTCCTGCACACACCAAAGCCCGTCGGCGAATCCCGGCAGCGTTTCAAGTCGGGGTGATTGATCGAGCTGAATGCTGCACAAAAGTGTTCCCGCCGACGCTTTGCAACCGGCATCGATCAACGATTGCAACACCGTATCACGATCAGCACGCAGAGAATTGACGCGCAGGGATGTGGCGGGCGGATCGATCGTATGAAAACAGGCCGCAATCAGATCCGCCTCGGATAGCCGCGAAGTCCAGCGTTGTGCCAAAGATTGGGGCAATGAGAAGGCATCGGCGAAATATTGCATCCGCTGTGACTGCGGATCGGGCAGAACTGGCTCGTTCAGGCTCCGCCAGTGTTTGTTTGATGTCGGAAGTGAAGTTGCGGCAGGCCCGGTCGCCGGTTCGTCTGTCAGCAATCGGCCAATGCCCCGCAGCACACCGTTGACAAATCCTGTCCAGCGCGGACGATCAAGCAGACGGCAAAGATCGACGGTCGAATCCACCGCCGCATGATCCGGAGTTCGCGAAAACAGCAGTTGGTACGCACCAATCCGCAGCACGCGCCACAGATCTGGTTCTACTTTATGGCGTGGCCGAGTGATGCGGGACTGAATCACCTCGTCCAGCGTCCGACTGCGGCGCACAATACCAGCGGCCACATCGAGTGCCAGCGACCGATCCGCACTGCTGAGCGAGTGCCGAGCATCCAGATCGGCCATGATATCCTGAATGAATCGATCCGACTGATCAAATTCCTGCAGCACCGCGAACGCAAAGATACGACCATTCTCGTACGGAAAACGAACGTTGACGAAACCTTCGTCGGCGGTCGTCCGTGCAGACCTGTTCCAGACGTCGCTCACGACAGACCTCCAGGGAGGAGCGCAATCGACTCATCAATGCAGATTCCGATTCGTTGTCGTTCGTAAAGCAAAGCTGTGATCCTGTCATTGTGAAGCGTGTGACCCGTATTCCAAAGTGCAATGATTCAATGCACGTTTTAGGAATTGCGGTGTCGGCATTATAGCAACGAAGTGCAGCGATACGCTGGAGCCTCATGTTTCAGTGGCAGTTTCCTCGCGGATAAACAGCATCACTTCCGTTCTCACTTTCAGCCAGACAACTTTGGTTCATCGACACGCGAGTGACCCGACCCGGGATCGCTTCTATGACGCACACGGGCTTCGCGACCGTGTCTGGTGCGAGCCGACGGAGCGGCTCGCTTACGTAGGTCCGCCGCTCCGTCGGCGGACATTTGTCGCTTTGCCGGAATCTTCGCAGGAACACAAAACTCTTAACGTTTGCGGAACAGCGGGCGTCGGGGTCAGGAGCAGAAGTTCGGCGAGAGGAAGGAGTCCGGGCGGCCTGCGACGCACTGGAAGAACTGATTTGCAACTCTTGATTTTGGATTGGGTTGAAAGACGGCGGTAATCACGGACAATGTCGGGAGATCTGCTTAAACTTGGGACAAATTGATTTGCCCCCGGAATTAGGCGAGCGGCAGAAATGAATTTACCGGTACGACGGACTTCCAGTCCGTCGCATGGTGCTACTCGACGGACTTCCAGTCCGTCGTACAAATTGCGGATGGTAAGTTCTATCCTGCCGCTCGCCTTAATGAAGTCCCCGTCAGCATTCGTGAACAGGATTCCCATGAAGTACGCTCTTCGAACAAGCCTCCTCGCGATGTCCCTGATCAGTCATGCGGCGCAGCTGCTGGGACAGGACTCGGTGGCGGCGGTGAAGGGATCTGTTGACTTCAATCGCGATGTGCGGCCAATCCTTTCGAATCACTGCTTTCAGTGTCATGGAGAAGACGCTGACGCCCGAAAAGCTGACCTGCGGCTCGACGTGCGGAGCGTGGCGGTCGAAATGCAGGCGATTGTGCCGAAGCAGGCGGACGAAAGTTCGATCGTCGCTCGAATTACTTCACGCGACCCTGACGAACGCATGCCACCGGCAAGTGTCAACAAGCCGCTCTCGGAACAGGAGATCTTCGTTCTGACCCAATGGATCACCGAAGGCGCGGAATATGAAGAGCACTGGGCTTTCCAAAAAGTCGTGCGTCCGAGTACACCAACGCTGCCAGATGCGACCCTGTCTGGCTTAGCAAGGTGCCGCAACGAAATTGACACGTTTATTCTGCAGCGGCTGATTGCAGAGTCTCTGCAGCCGGCCCCGCAGGCTGACAAAGCCGGGTTGATTCGTCGTGTGTATCAGGATCTCCTCGGACTGCTGCCGACGGTCGAGGAGACTGATCAGTTTCTGCAGGACACATCACCCAATGCCTTCGAGAAACTCGTGGATCGTCTGCTGAGCAATCGTCGTTATGGCGAACGCTGGGGACGTCACTGGCTGGATCAGGCGCGGTATGCAGATTCCAATGGCTACACAATCGACAGCCCGCGTGTGATGTGGCCTTATCGTGACTGGGTCATCAATGCGCTCAACTCCGACATGCCTTTCGATCAGTTCACAACTGAGCAGCTTGCCGGCGACCTTCTTCCCGACGCCACGAAATCTCAGAAAGTCGCAACCGCCTTTCACCGGAACACCATGATCAACGAAGAAGGTGGTGTGAAGCCCGATCAGTTTCGGCACGAAGCATTGATCGATCGAGTCAACACGACAGGCTCTGTCTGGCTGGGACTCACGATCGGATGTGCGCAGTGCCACTCGCACAAATTCGACCCGATCAGCCATGACGAATACTACCAGTTCTACGCCTTCTTCAACGGTGCCGCAGACACCAACAATGTGGGCGAAACAGTCGAGGTTCGGGAAGACGAAATGTTCGGCTGGGGCGAGGCTCTGCAGCAGCATCTGAAGGAACTACAGGACCTGCAGCAGGAAAAGACTGCCGTTGAGAAGAACTCGCCCGACCAACCATTGCTTTCATCACTTCCCTGGAACTGGCAGGCGGCGAAAGTCACGGCCGTCAGAGCCTCAGGCAGCTCCATCCTGAAAATTGCCGAGGATAACTCGTTGCTGGTGAAGTCAGATCCGACGGCGAATGACAGCTTGTCTGTTACGGTCGAGATTCCGAAAACTGGTGACGCTGCAAGTCCGATCACAGCCGTTCGTCTGCGAACTCTGACTCACCCCAGCCTTCCATCAAACGGCCCCGGAACATCGGGAAACGGCAACTTTATCCTGACTGACATCGCATTGAAACTGGGCAGCGCCGAGTCACGCTTTGTGCAGGCATGGGCCGATCATAGTCAGCCTGACTTTCCAGTGGACAATGCCATCGACGACAAGGCTGACACCGGCTGGGCAATCAATGTCAACGGCGCGCAGGTCGCGCTCGGGGCGAAAATGAATGCCCCGCACGAAGCCATCTTTCGACTGGCTCAGCCTTTGACGTTGTCAGCCGAGCCGCTGGTCGTTGTGCTCAAACATGAGCTGAACAGGAACTATCTCATCGGGCATTTCGCACTGGATCTGTCCACGGCCCCCGTCGTGATTGATTCGCCCGGCGGTGAGTCGATGGCGCGGCTGGCTGAAATCAAACGCCGCATCAGCGAACTGGAAGCTCTGCTGCCGGGCAAAGGCAACGCGGTTCGACAAATGGTCATCAGGGATCTTGAGAAACCGCCGGAGACTTATGTGCTCAGCCGCGGGGATTTTCTGCATCCGGATCGCGAACATGGTGCGTTGACGCCGGGAGTTCCGGCATCACTGAATCTCGCGGAATCCGAGCCGCCGTTCTCCAATCGACTGGATCTTGCGCGGTGGCTGGTATCGCGGGACAATCCGCTCACCGCGCGCGTCACGGTGAACCGTGTCTGGGCGCGGTACTTTGGTCGTGGGCTGGTTGAAACGGAAAATGATTTTGGATTCCAGGGCAGCCCGCCGTCCCATCCGGAATTACTCGACTGGCTGGCGGCAGAATTCATGGAAAGCGGCTGGTCGCTGAAGCACCTGCATCGCCTGATTGTGACGTCAGCCACCTACCGGCAAAGTTCGGAGCGAAGTTCGGAGGCAGACGCGACCATTGCAGCGATCGATCCTGACAACCGATTGCTTTCGAGACAGAATCGCATTCGTGTCGATGCCGAAATCGTGCGTGACATGGCAGTCTCCGCGGCGGGATTACTTTCGGAAAGAGTGGGCGGTCCGGGAAATTTTCTGCCGCAGCCTGACGGCATTTATGATTTCACTCAGAACAAGAAAGACTGGCCAACAAGTACCGGTTCCGATCGATACCGCCGCACGATGTACACGATGTTTTATCGCAGCGCGCCGTACCCGCTGCTTTCGACGTTTGACGCACCCGACTTCAGCACGGTCTGCACGATGCGCGTGCGTTCGAATACTCCTTTGCAGTCGCTGACGGTGGCGAATGATCCGGTGTTCACGGAATTGGCGCGTGGACTTGCTCAGCGAATTCTGAACACGGACGGTTTAGCGTCGGACAACGATCGATGCGTCGAGATGTTTCGCCTGTGCCTGACGCGCACGCCGGAGCAGGCGGAACTGGACCTGTTGCTGAATTTTCACAGTCGCGAACTGTCTCGCTTTACGTCGAATCCAGCTGATGCCGGGAGTTTTGTGAGTCAGACAGACGCAGCGATTTCGGCTGCAGAACTTGCCGCATGGACCAGCGTCGCACGTACGCTTTTCAATACCGACGAATTTGTGTCACGCAACTGATAACAACGTGTCCGCATCGTCCGATATTCGACGTCAACAATTTGAAACGACGAATTGGAGCGTCATCAAACAGCTCGGTGGCCCTGATGCTGAACTGGCACTGGCCACTCTCTGCGAACAGTATTGGTTTCCGTTGTATGCATATGTTCGCAGCCGAGTCCGCGACGTGCATCAGGCACAGGATTTGACTCAGGCCTTCTTCGCTCACATGCTTGCGAAGAATTCGCTTCGCCAGGCAGCACCGGATCGGGGCAGATTTCGTTCGTTTCTCTTGACGGCCATGAAGAATTTCATGGCCAACGAACACGTTCGGGAAAACGCTATGCAGCGAGGCGGAGGACACACATTGGTTTCGCTCGACTTCGAAGACGGCGAGCGTCATTTTGGAAAAGCGGTTGTCGACAACATGTCGACCGATCGCATCTACGAACGGTCCTGGACACTGACGCTGCTGGATCGAGTCATGGATCAGCTGCGTGGTGAGTTTGAACAGTCAGCCACGATCGACCGATTCGACGCTCTGCAACCAGCTCTCAGCTCAACGGCAGGTGATTTCAGCTACGAAAGGATCGCCAGCAGACTTGAGATGACTGAGACAGCTGCAAGACAGGCGGCATCGCGATTGAGGAAACGGTATCGAGAGCTGCTGAAGGCCGAGGTCAGCCGGACTCTTGAGGAGCCCTCAGATGTCGATGATGAAATTCGACGAATGTTTCAGTCGCTGGAACCGGAAACCGGTTAGAGTAGTTCTGACCTTATTTGATCGGTCTGGCCCGTCGATATCGGCGCCACCCGATCACGAGCCCGAATACCCCGCCTGTCCCGGCCAGGGCCAGCGTTGACGGTTCGGGTACGGCGGCACCGACGATCAGGTCATTGGCCACCAAAAAAATGTTGTTGCCTGGGTCGGTCGAGGTGATTGTCAACGAGATGAAGGGGATATCCGACGTGAACCCTAAAAACGTCAGGGCACCCAACGTCGGACTCAATGTCTGGGCCAGGGTCTGGTCGGTGGACACCAGCAAGTCTGTCGCGACGGGGGTCCCAAAGAAGTCGGTGGTGAAGAAGTATCCGCCCACCGCAGTCACATTGCCGCTGGTGAACGAGAAGGTAATCGAGGCATCCGAGAAGTTCGTCCCGAGGATCACATCGTTCGGGTCGCCTAGCGGGATCGTGAAGGGAAATAAAAAGTCGAAGCTGGCCACGGCGGTGTAAGAGAAACCCAGGTCGCTGAAGCCGATCGAGGCCGGTCCGACGCCCGTGGCCAGGGAGTCGAACGTCTCAAGGTAGGACCCCGGAGCCGTTGCTGCTAGGAAGGACGCCTGATCTGTGTAGACGACTACACCTGCGAATGTCGGCGTGGCGACGAGTCCCACAACGAAGACTGCCAGCGCCACCATTGGTCGAAACCTGCACATAATTCCATCCTGTAAAGATTTTTTTAAGGAATTCACGACTTCGGAGAGCCTCGTCCGCGTCACATTTCAATCAACCCAACTCAATATTATAAGGTGACGGCCTTCTGGGAATCACGATACTCAAATGTCGAAGAAAAAAATTATCAAAACTCGAAACGTGCCGCAAAGGATCCCTTGTGCAAGTTTTGGCAACACAAGTCATCGCGGGTTCACTCCACAGGGTGGACAACTGTCGCGGCGGACTCGTGAATCCTGATCCTGGGGCACCGTGAAGTACAGACTGTGAAGTACATAGCACCTGTGTCCTGGCACTTTGAGGCCGCCTCAATGTAGGCCGACTTCGCCGAAGTCGGCCCAGCAGATTTCAGCGAAATCTGCTTACTTGTTTTGGCAATAAACGTTCGCACCACAGCTTCTGCCGATCGTCGCTCCGCTGCAGACTGAGTGCTCGGCTGTGAATTGCTCATGACAGGAAGATCCGCTTATGCCACCAAGATCAGCCGATTGCCGTGACTGACTTGCCATGTGAAAAACTGCCGACGGCAAGTGGGCTGCATCTTTTTGTTCGCCGCATTGCCCGCTGGTCACCATTCTCTCCAAACCTCGGTGACACTCATGTATTGGTTGCGACAGGCACAGACCAAGCAAACGAAACTCCATACTCTTCTACAACTCTGCGCGCGTCCTCAAGATACTTGCTAACAGCGTCAGATGGTTGATACTTGCAAAGCACATCTATACGAACGGGTTTGCCGACGGCAGTCGGGTACGAATCCAGCAATTCTCCCGTCTCGATAAAGCCCAGATACTGATCGATCTTCGCTTGCAACATCCGGAGGTGCTCACCGGCTTCATCCCACTCCAGGTGATCGCTGATTGTGAGCGCAACAATTCCCGAGACCTGCTCCAGTCCGATCGCATCGACGACATCTGGATTGTCTATGGCCATGAGGATTACCATTTTTCGCCGACGAACGACTGCCGTAACCAGACACGCGAAGGTATTACTTCCATTTCAAAAACGCCGGATCGCGTGCTCCGGTTCACGGCTTTGTTACGCCGATTTTCCACCACTCGTCAGTTTTGAAGCAAGCAGGGATTTCTTTATCGTATGGATCATCGACACCAATTGCAGCAAGTTCGTCGAACCACCTGCCGCGCTTCGATGCTGGAGTTGGGACTCCGCACCATGGGCAATATCTGATTGGCACATAAGCCGGACCGCCATCCCGAACAGGTAACGCATATTCATCGTGGCGTGCGTTGTAGTATATTAAGATATCGGGGCATTCAAGTGGATCAGTATGTTGTTCACATGTCATGGTCGCGAATTTTGCGAGATGAACACATGGAAATGCGTTTGGATCAAAACCGCGTTTCGTTACCTCACGTGCATCGGCCCAGTCGCTGCATTGCCGACAATTGTTCACGTGATGCGCCCAATCAGACATATCAAGCGGGACAACCCCGTCATCGAACTTGAGTGATTGAGCCCTGAAGGCTTCGCAACGCATGGGATTTGTTTCTGGCGTAACGTAATTACCTATGGGGTCAAATCACCGAGATAAAGTGATTATCAGTATTTTTATCTCGGTGTCGGTTGAAGTTTATCAGGGGAAGGAGTCTACTACAAGTGTTGGGTTTTTACCCAACTACAATAAGTGAATCCGGGTGAAGGAAGTGCAGATCCATGAAAGTGAGGCTGGGGACCAATGGGCGATCACTGCCGAACTGCGGAGTATTCCGCCACTGGCCTCGGCTCTCGGCTGCTGATACTTTAGATTTGATGACAGAATCTCAGAAAATCAACTTTTTCGCAGTCACAACTCGAAGAGACTTCTGTAGTCAATGGTGAGCCGCGTATTTTTCCGCGACGGATATCCATTTGAGTCAGCAGCCTTCAAGAAGTCGATTATGAACATACACAAGACCTGTCCGAAATGCGGAGTTGCGGTCGCCAATGACACTGACGCCGGTCTTTGCCCGGGATGCCTGCTGAAAACAGCGGCACACGATTCGACATCCAACGCCGCCGTGGCGCCGACGTTTGTCACGCCGGCCAGCGCAGGGCACGGATTTGTTCCACCAACTGCCAGCGAATTAAACTCAGTATTTCCGAGCCTTGAAATCCTCGAGTTGATCGGTCGGGGCGGGATGGGTGCCGTGTACCGGGCCCGACAACCGGATCTGGATCGCATTGTGGCAGTGAAAATTCTCCCGCGTGAAATTCAGGGAGATCCTGCGTTTGGAGAGCGATTTCTGCGGGAAGCGAGAACTCTGGCCAGGCTCAACCACCCCAACATAGTCGCCGTCTACGATTTCGGGCAGATCGGTGACCTGGAATTCCGGACAAAGATCAAAGCAGGCGAGGGCCTCGGTGATGAGATCATCATCTGGTTTGACGCGAAATTTTGGTCATGCCGTTGCCGAATCGATGTCGAAGAATGTGTCTGATGTTGCGCGAAGGCACAATCGCGACCGCTTTGACTGAGTTTCATGGAGATCCGACGGACAAGAATATTCAGCTTATGCCACACGCGGGCGAAAGTGACAGTAACCCGAAGCGTCAGTTTTGAAGTTGCACGGTATTGTCCCTTCTCCCCCGAAACCGGGGGAGAAGGTGGCCGACAGGCCGGATGAGGGGGTTTTTGAGTAATGCCGCGTGGGAAAAAGCCCCCTCACCCTGCCCTCTCCCCCAAATCGTTTGCGGCGACGCGGGTTTGTAATCCGGATGTGCAAACTCGCAAACGATTCGGGGGAGAGGGAGCAAAACCATGCCGACCAAAAAGTCGCGACCATTGCGGGGCGCGACCTGGAATAATCAGGCTGACTGATTCATTTACATGCGATACGCAGGATTGTCGCGGCTGAAGTCCTCAGCGACGAGGTTTGCACCCATATCGAGTTGCCGAAACGCATAGTCTTCGATCATCGTCATTTCATCGAGCTGTTCCGGTGTCATGCCTTCGGCATTATCGCTCCATGTGTAGTTCAACACCCTCAGAGGCACATGATAGCGGGTGTCCATCAGGACGATGCTTTTACGGTACAGCGTATTGAATTTCGGATCGCTGTATTCGTACCTGAAGCAGTAGCACTCGCGGTCGTCAAACACCTCGTTTGCCAGGCGGCGACAGTCAATACCATGTCCGTGGCTCAGGTCATTCTCGCGATGCACGATCATCTGCCGAATCATGCCGGACATGCCGGCTTCAGTGACCGGGTAACGTGCCCCGGCTTTGGCTTCGGAACCGAGCGGGTCAAGTTTCAATGCAGGCAGAATGCGGCCTTTCAAGCCACCGAGTTTCACGACCATCTGCTTGTCGTCGTATTCTTCGTTGTACAACAACTGCCGCCCGGTATCCCCCGTTTTCCATTTCATGTAGACGCTGAAGTTCGGAGCATGACGGACTTTCAGTTCCATTGTTTCAAGTTCACCGATGTCGCCTTTGATGCGTTCTCGCTTTTCAAAGATCACACGGTAATTGTCAATGTTGTCGATGAATCGTCCGCCATCTTTCAGCAACAGCAGTGAGAACTTGATTGCATCGTTGTTGCTCAAACCACCACTGCTGACGAGCTGCACTTCGCCGACCGACTGCACCGGGCTCACAGAATCTGAAGGACTGGCCTGGAGGCCCACAGGAAGCGGAACGTCAGACGTGTTTTCACGCGCGGTGATGACTGATTTCACCCGAGTAAACTGAACATCTTCCCCGGCCGGGACAGGATCAAAGCTGCCACAAATCGCGCCGAGGCCTGCAGCAGATGCGCACATCGCGAGGAAATTACGTTTAAAGGATGACTGAAATTTGCGAATACGCGGCATCGGGGCGAAACCTCTTGTGGGAATAGACAGCCAGATTTGGAATTTCAGACAAACGCTGAAATGCGCGTGCGGTCTGCGACTCGCATTACATCTGCAGCATTCGTCCTGAAACAAGTTCAGCGGCGTCCGTTCCGTTCAGCCCGACTCCGTTAAAACTGACGCTCGTCGTTTCCTGATAAAATGAATTCACGGTGTGTGACAGGAAGAAAGCCAGCAGCGATGACTGCCCTGATTTTCACACTGTGAAGAGCAACAGATTCAGCTATTTATGCATCGTCAGAAATTCTCTGAAATATTTCCCCTTCATCCCGGTTTTCAGGCAGAGATTGCCGGTCGAAGGCTGACGACCGGATCAATTTGACAACGCAAAAAAGTCTCGCTGGTTTGACTTGCGGGAATCTTTGGTCATCCTTGCCGGACCTGTACGATCTGACGACTCGTCATAACGAGGCTGGTCGTCCTCTTTTTTGGGATCGCTGACGTAAACGAATGACTGACGACGAATTCAATATCGCTGACCGGCTCAGAATTTCCGCCGCAATTGTTCCCCGCCAACGCGCGGTCATATTTCCGGAGACACGAGACGCGGCGGGGCGGGTGGCATGGACGCACATGACTTTTCAACAACTGGACACAGAAGTCGATGCCATTGCACGTGGCCTGACAGAACTTGGTGTTCGACCCGGACACCGAATCGTGCTCATGGTGCGACCGTCGATTGAATTCATTGCGTTGACATTCGGGATTATGCGGGCCGGAGCCTGCTGCACGCTCATTGATCCCGGGATGGGGAAACGCGGCGTCCTCCGCTGCCTGGACACAGTCAATCCGGATGGATTCGTGGCAATTACGCCTGTGCATATTGTCCGCCGTCTGATGCCATGGCGATTCCGCAACGCACGGTTCAACGTGGTTGTGGGACCGCGAGCACGTCGCCTGGGTTGCGAATCGTATTGGCAGCTTGTCAACGCGGGCCGAAGATCCTGCATCCCGATACCGGCCACGAGAGCAACGGATTCGGCAGCCATTATTTTTACTTCCGGCAGTACCGGGCCACCAAAGGGAGTTCACTACGAACACGGAATGTTTAACGCGCAAGTGGATTTGATTCGGGATCGGTATCGGATCCAGCCTGGAGAAGTCGATCTCCCGGGATTTCCGCTCTTCGCTTTGTTCAACCTTGCAATGCAGGTCACATCTGTGATTCCGGACATGGACCCGACCAGACCTGCGTCGGTTAATCCAGAGCGGATTGTGGAAGCGATTGAGTCTCAGGACGTGACTCAAGCTTATGGATCGCCGGCATTATGGAACCGAGTTGGTCGCTATTGTGAGGAGCGTAATGTCCAGTTCCCCACTTTGCGAAGAATCCTGTCTGCCGGAGCGCCAGTGCCCAATCATGTCTTGCAGCGTATGACGAATACCCTGAATTCTTCCGCCGATTTTTTTACGCCTTACGGAGCCACGGAATGCCTGCCAGTGGCATCTATCTCAGCCCGCGAAGTCCTGGAAGAAACCGCCGCACTGACGGCAATCGGAAAGGGCACTTGCGTCGGACACGTCTTCGACGCCATGCGCGTACGCATTATCGAGACCAGCTCGGGTGTGTTACGACAGATCGAGAACACGGTCAGCCTTGCCAACGGTCGTATCGGTGAAATCATTGTCAGCGGCCCGGTGGCCACACGGGAGTATTTCCAGCGACCGCATGCGACGGAACTGGCGAAGATCAAAGATGGTGATTCATTCTGGCATCGCATGGGTGACGTGGGCTACTTTGACGATGTCGGACGGCTGTGGTTTTGTGGACGGAAAGCCCATATTGTTTCCGCAACCACCGGCCCGATGTATTCAGTCTGTTGCGAGGCGATCTTTAACAATCATCCGGCGATTTATCGCTGTGCCCTGGTCGGAATCGGCGCTCAGGGACAGCAGTCTCCCGTGATCGTGGCTGAACCGGAATCCGGAAAATTCCCGGCATCTGATCGCGACGCCCGGCAATTGCGAGTTGAGCTGCTGCACCTCGGTGCTCAGAATCCGCTGACTGCCAATATCAGTCGAATTCTGTTTCATCGCAGTCTGCCCGTCGATACGCGGCACAACGTAAAAATCAATCGAGAACTGCTGGCGGTCTGGGCCAGCCGACAGGTGAGCGTTCTGTCACGCATTCATCGATGAATTGCAGGCCATTGGCTTTGGACCTGCGCAGAAATAACTGTCGTCTTCCGGACGTGGAGCACGTTTTTAACGTGCTCGGCACGATGGAATCGTGCCCCACTTATTTCTGTCGCAGTCCTTTGGGAGTGCTTCCCATTGAATGGAAGCACTGGCAGAGCCAGTGGCACACAGCAATACACGACTGACAGTGCTCTACCCACTGACCCCTGGGTTTTGGCTGCCGACCACACGGATCACATCCCACAGCCAGTCGGCAAATTGAACTTCGATGGCGGTCGCTGTGGCTGTGACATCGGCGTGGCTGAGAGGCGAATTGGAAAGTCCTGCGGCGACATTCGTGATGCAGGAAACACCCAACACCCGCATTCCCAATGCGGCAGCCGCCAAACCTTCAGGCACGGTACTCATACCGACGGCATCTGCCCCCATTCGCTGCATCGCGCGGATTTCGGCAGGCGTTTCGTAATTCGGGCCGGTCATCATTGCATACACGCCTTCGTGGATCTGCAAGGATGATTTAACGCGACGGACTTGCTGCCGCAGGTCTTCGTTCCACAACCGATCGTGCACTGAGGGCACTCCGGAACATCTGGCGTCCGCGAGTCCCGAACGTGCTGGCACTTCTGTATGGCCGAAGTGTGGATGCCGCGTTGCGCTGCACGTCGCCAGTGGTCGCAGGTGACTCGTGATCAGCATCAAATGACCGGGCCGAAAATCGGTTCTTATTCCGCCAGCCGCATTGGTCACGATCAGTGTCCGAGCGCCCATCGCATGCAACAGGCGAGTTCCAAACTGAACAGCCGCGACTGAATGGCCTTCGTAATAGTGAACGCGGCCCTGCAGCATTGCCACCGACACGCCGTCAATCTGCCCCAACACCAGTTGCCCTGGATGCCCGACGACATGTGGAAATGGCATTTCCGGGATGGTCGTGTACGCGAGCGACCTGCCGCCCTCTGCCAACAACCGATCAGCCGCTGAACCAAGTCCCGATCCTAAGATCACACCAATGACAGGTCGAGCATCAGCGGACATCGGCAACAGATCACGAATACATTGCAGGGCATCCGCCACACGTCGCGCATCGCATGTTGCGATTCCTGTAGCCTGGACATTCATGTCCGAGATATCCGCAAAGGACCATCGCATTTTTCTACGGCTTTCAAGGCACAATAAGGACCGGCGCAGAAATGACTGTCGTCTTCCGGACGTGGAGCACGTTGATAACGTGCTCGGCACGATGGAATCGTGCCCCACTTATTTCTGTCTCAGTCCAAACCTTTTCTTCAACAGTGTTGCAGGGCAGTGCGACGGACATGAATGTCCATCGTACATCAAACATAAAACGTTTCTCAACCGGCGGCAGCGATGTCGGCTCTGGAGAACTGAATATCAATCAGGGTCGTAACTCCGTTACCGCTCGACAGATTCACGCCTTTTCGGAACTGGACTCGCCATACAAACGGTGTACTGTCCTCGCAATCGACGTCGCCTGCTCCATCACTGCTGGCAACGAATGTCGTGTGCGATTCTCCCGGACGCAGCATCTTTGCCGCTGCCTGGCCCACGATGACAAAATTATTGTCCATAGAATGCAGGAAGTTGAGCCTCCGAGTCGTGGCAGAATCAACGGACGGAATGCCGATCGTCAAAAAGGAATTGGCCCGTGTCGCAGCGTCTTTTGAATCGGCTGGTGTGCGACTTGACATCAGGCCCGCATCGAACGGAGCAAACGCATAGTCAGCGGCAACGTTTTCAAACGTCAACCACAACTTCAGTACCGATCCCGTCGTGAGTTTCTCTTCGATCACACCGGACAAGAAACCCTGAAACTGCAACGGCTCTCTGGTGAGACGCACGGGCGTCACCACCACGTCGCCGAACCGCCGCGATTCGCCGAGCCGCATGACATGGCCATCCGGCAACTTCGCTCCGTCGGGTACTCTGAGAAACTCGTTCGGTGCCAGTGGCCGCAAATCCGGCAGGCTCTCAAGGGCATGGTTTCCAAAGAGCGAAATACGGTCGGTGAAGAGCATCCCCAGAAACAGCAACGTTAAGGCGATTGCATACCCCGCGATTCCGACAAACAATTTGCGGCTGACATGATCCGGGGATGAAGCAGGAGTTTCAACGATGCCTGGTGAGCCCGAAGTGCTGGATGGCCGATGCCTGAATTTCGTGGAGGATGCGACTGCGGCATCACCATTGGCCTGAGATGTACTCATAGCGGAAGGTTGTTCTGCATCGTTTTCCGGAGTTACCGCCGGGGCACCAATTGATTCAAATTTCTCTGCTTCTGGCCCAGTGTCTCGCGCGTCGGTCAATTCCACGTGATCGCCCAAACTGAGAAATCCGAAGTCCTGCACCCCATCGTTCAAGGGTAATTTTTTTGCCATCACACCAATGCTCCGCGAACTCAGGATCGAGTCTGTGAACCAGCAATCTAAAGGCTTTGGACTCATTTCGGGAGTGACCGGCACCGAAAATACTCCACGCGGGTCCAATTCGCGTGTAGCCGGATTCGCAGGAATTCGGACTTGTGCATGATTGATCGCCGAATTCTGACGAATCCGGCTACGACAGAACGTCTCAATCAGACCGCCGCAGAGTATAAAACGCTTTTCCGGTGGACACGCTGCGTGGCATGAATGTTGCGTTCTGTTCACACGTATTGTGAAAAGTATGCACCAGTGCCTGGACTCTGGGCATTTTGAGTGCATACTGCCTGAATTCGTGACAAAAAACACACATTCGTGTGGAGAACCTTAAGTACGTGACTGAAACTGCTGGAAATTTTGATGAACTTCTGACGTCGGCAGGCACACCACGACATCCGGCGTTGTCGGTGGGTCTGGCATCATTGTCGTCGGAGATGCTTGCGCAACGGCAACGACACGCCGAAGAGGAGTTGCTCGAAAAGGGCATCACCTTCGCCGTCTACGGGCATAATGACGGCAACGAAAAAGTCTGGCCCTTCGATGTCGTGCCGCGTCCGATCGCATGGGACGAATGGTTGATTATCGAATCCGGACTCAAGCAACGCATTCGTGCGCTCAATCTGTTTCTGGACGACGTCTACGGTGACGGCAGGATCATGAAGGACGGCATCGTCCCTGAAGAACTTGTCAAGACAGCGAAAACGTATCGTCCGGAGTGCCAGGGCTTTCGACCTCCTGGCGGCGTCTGGACGCATGTGGTGGGTACGGACCTTGTCCGAAATCACGACGGCATAATGTATGTGCTGGAAGACAATCTGCGATGCCCGTCCGGCGTCAGTTACGTGCTGGAAAATCGCGAAATTATGAAGCGTGTGCTGCCGGAAGTTTTTTACGGCTCGATCATTGCGTCCATTGAAGACTATCCCGAACGACTACTGGAGACGTTGCTCAAGACCGCCCCGCCCCAGGTTTCCAAGCCCACGGCTGTGGTGCTGACTCCGGGGGTTTGCAATTCTGCGTATTTCGAACACTCGTTTCTGGCGCAACAGATGGGTGTGGAACTTGTGCATGGCAATGATCTGTTTGTCGATGACGAAGACATGGTCTGGATGAAGACCACACACGGGCCGCAGCGCGTGGATGTCATCTACCGGCGCATCGACGATGACTTTATCGATCCTGAGGTATTCCGGGCTGACAGCATGCTGGGCGTGCGGGGCCTGATGCGCGCTTACCGCAGCGGCAATGTGACGCTGGCAAACGCTCCCGGAACCGGTGTGGCTGATGACAAAGCCGTGTATCAGTATGTGCCGGCCATCATTCGCTATTATCTGAGCGAAGATGCGATTCTGAGAAATGTGCCAACGTATCTGTGTTCCGTGAAATCCGATTTTGACTATGTGCTCAGTCATCTGCACGAACTGGTTGTCAAGCCCACCAACGAATCGGGCGGTTACGGAATCCTGATGGGACCGCAGGCGTCGAAGAAAGAACGCGAAGACTGTGCAGACGCGATTCGTAAGGATCCACGCAACTATATCGCCCAGCCCATGCTGACACTTTCGACCGTGCCTACGGTCATCAATCAGACGCTCGCTCCGCGACATGTTGATCTCCGGCCGTTTATTCTATATGGTGAAGACGTGTGGGTACTGCCAGGGGGACTCACACGCGTCGCTCTGAAAGAAGGATCAATGATCGTCAATTCGTCACAAGGCGGTGGCAGCAAAGATACCTGGGTGTTGCTGAAGAATTGAACCAGTGCTTTGTCCGTGATGGAATGATGGGTTGTGCGCCACTGGCTCGGCCAGTGCTTTATCCCGGTGAAGAACACTGGCAGAGCCCGTGGCACACATCAGAGCACGGTTGACGATGCACTGGAAACGGCAGACAAAACAGGTAGATGGATTCGCAAGAATTCAGAAACCTGGCTGAATTCCTGTGAATCCGGCTGCGATGAGCGGTTCTGCCAGGGTTTTACATTGTTTGACTCATTTAAGAACTTTCCCCATGTTGTGCCGAGTTGCTGAATCATTGTTCTGGATGAGTCGCTATCTGGAACGCGCTGAAAACCAGGCTCGATTTATTGAAGTCACGTCCAACATCGCGTTGGGATATCGCGGCAGCGAACTGGACCTGTGGTCGTCACTGCTGCACGCTGGCGGCGATGTGGAGAATTTCAAGGAAACGTACTCCGCGCCGACTCCGGAAAATGTGATTCGTTACCTGCTGTTCGATCCGAAAAATCTGAATTCTGTTGTCAGTTGCCTTGCGGGGGCGCGGGAAAATGCACGATCGATCCGTGAAAACCTGACGACTCCGATGTGGGAAGCCGTCAACCGATTTTACCTTCGCGTGCGGAAAGCGGCATCAGAGTCGAATCGGACTATCAGACAGCCGCACAGTGTGCTCGAACAGATCAAACGTTCAGCGCATCAGGTGCTGGGAGTGATTCAGGCGACCTGGTCACGCGGCGAAGCGTGGCACTTTTCCAGTCTTGGATATCATCTCGAACGCGCCGACAAGACCTCACGAATTCTGGACGTGAAGTATTTCATTCTGCTGCCGGACCCGACACATGTCGGTTCGCAGGTGGATGTGGTCCAGTGGGCCGCGCTGTTGGAATCCACCAGTGCCCTGCAGATGTATCGCCGTGAGTTTGGTCGGATTGAACCCGCGAAGGTCGTGGATTTCCTGATGCTGAATACCCGTTTTCCCAGATCGATGCGGTTCTGCGTACGCGATGCAGAAAACAGCATCCGAGCGATTTCCGGGACACCCATGCATTCCTTCAGCAATCCCGCCGAACAACTTGTGGCGCAGTTGAACGCCAAGCTCAACTACGCTCGGGCGACTGACGTGATCGGCAACGGACTGCATCAGTTTGTGGATGATTTCCAGTCGCAACTCAACGGCATCGGCGCCGCCGTAGCCGAAAGTTTCTTCCAGGTAAACATGAACACTCGTCGCGGCATGCAATCGCAGTCGCAAAGTACGTTTTTCCGCTAATACCGATCCGGCGAGCGGAATGCGCCAGACTGCCGGTACAGCGCGATTCTGTGTGTTCGAAAGCTTGGACTTGACTACTGCAAGACCACGAATTCGTTTGAATTCAGTAGGCCGGACCAGGCGAAGCCGCGTTCCGGCAGGTCAGCTCACAATCGATCCAGCGGACTCTTCACGCCCATCGGCCCCTGCTGCAGCACATGAGTATAAATCATCGTCGTACTCACATCCGAATGCCCGAGCAGTTCCTGCACCGTACGGATATCGCTGCCGCTTTCCAGCAGATGCGTCGCAAAGCTGTGGCGAAGGCAATGCGGCGAGATGTTCTTGTCTATCTCAGCCCGACCCGCAGCACGCTTCATAGATTCTGCAAACACAGTTTCGTGCAGATGATGACGGCGATACGTTCCCGTACGAGGATCTTCCGATCTTCGCCCTGCGGGAAAGACAAACTGCCACGCAAATTCCTTTGGAGCATTCGGATACTTTTCCGCCAAGGCATACGGCAACCACACTTCGCCAAAACCCTCTGCCATATCGCGCTGATGCAACTCACGAGCCAAGGCGATCTGCTCACGAAGACCGTCAACCGCGACCTGAGGCAACACAGTCACTCGATCCTTCGCACCTTTTCCTTCCCGGACAATGATCTGAATCTCCCGCTTCAGCACGTCCCGAAACACAAACAGCAACGCATTGAATGCCTGGTTCTGAGTGCTTGCGGACACATTATTCTTCACCGCCAGCTCAGTCAGAAAATCCTTGATTTCGTTCTCGGAAATCCCGTCCAGCGTTTCCGAACTACAGAATTTCATGAATCGCTCGGCCCAGCCGACGTAAGCCCACTCCGTTCTGATGGCATAGTGTCGAGTCCTCAATTCCTTGCGGATGGATTGGATCAGCAGCGGATCGTTCTCGTTGATTCCTCCGGCAGTCCGGCTTTGCGGAACAACACCTGAAATCTGGCCGTGACCGGGTTCATTCGCTTCACCACTGTTCGCTCTCCTTTCTTGAGATGCTCTGTACTTCCGGAAACGCGTGCGAGACATGCGATATGGTGTTATTCGCAGCCAGCGTTTTGAGTATCCGTCAAGCTCGTCCAGCGAGTGAGAAAACCTGCAACTCGCCCAGCGAAGAATATTGCCCCTTCGGTCCTCCGGGGATCAGTGCGTCTTCAGGGAGTTGACACACAGGATTTTCCTTGATATCAAACTTCTCTCGGACGGTTGATACCGAATACAGGCCGCTGACGGAGACTAATGATAGTTAGCTGTTAAAGGAGTAACACCCATAATGCCTCGTCCAACACTTGCGACCTGTTGTGTGTGGCTTGCAGTGGTCACGTGTTCCAGTACACCGCCCGCCGCAGCCTCACCCCTTGAAGAGACTCTGGCAGGAAACGACTTATTGGCAGGTCTTGTCGGCTCCTGGGGCATAGGAGAAGATGAAGAGGATGCATCCTACATTCGTCAAACATGCCAGTGGATTCTCAACAAGAAGTATCTGGAGATTGAGACCTTCGTTGACATGAAAGGACATCCGACGTCATCGTGGCGAACTCTCATCGCGTACGAGCCATCAGACAAAAGCTATCGCCTCTGGAACTTTTCCGAAGACGGCGTTGTCACTACCGAGCGAGGTACGTGGAACAGCAGATTAAAAGGAATCGATTTTAAAGGCCGCACCTCGACCAACCGAAAGTCGTATTCAAGTCTGCGTATATTTGGAAAAGACTGCATGGAACGCTGCGTGAATGTGTACGTTGATGCTGATGGCGATGTCGTATCGGGTGTCGGTTTCACTTTGTATCGCCTTTCAAATGCTGAAGCGGAACAGCTAACAAAGCCGTGAACCGGAGCACTCATTTACGCGGTAACTGAAATCAAAGCCTTCCGTTCGTGCCCGGTTACGGCGGTCGTTAACACGGAAACTGCGCGTGACCAGCGTGTCGATTGAATCACACTCTTGATCTGCGCGTTCTCTCGGCGGTTCGTGAGTTTGGTTGTTGAGCGTTTTCCTCGTGCCTGATTCGCATGCGTGTGGCACGTTGTTGGGCGACTGCGA
>CAMAVB010000051.1 GCA_945861465.1 Candidatus Kuenenia stuttgartensis | reverse complement strand
CGGCAGGGCGTCAGCCCTCCGAGCAGTGCGGTATCGGCGGTGCGTGAACTCGGAGGGCTGACGCCCTGCCGCTCGCCGGTGGGAAGCAGCCGATCGTCCAGACCTCGCTGATAAAGATGCGGCAGGAACCAGTCCTGCAGCTTGAGCGTGCGAGCCCCGGGGCCGTATTCCAGCCATCTCGCTGGCGAATCGTGGAGGGCACTGCGTCCTTCCGCGACGGCGTGGCCAATCGTGGTGCCGCGGACCAGTTCGCGGTAGAAACGATCCAGCAGAATCCTGGCCGCTTCGACATGCACGGCGTGACCCATCGACAGCACACTACCCACGCCCGCCTGAATGAGTCGCGGGGCGACGGAGCGGAAGACGATCGTTTTCATCTGAGCACTGCGGCAGGCCTCGAGCACAACGAGAGGGATCTTGTGCCTGGCAAACAGATTGCCGAGCTGATCGGCCGGAACCAGATCCGTCTTTGAGTCGCCTGTGCCATCATCGCTCTGCTCAAAACACAGTGCTCCGAGCTGCGTCCGATCCATGAAAGTTCCGTGCCCGTCGAAATGGACGACATCGTAGTCATCGCCCGCCTGTTGAGCGTCGCGGAGCATTTCGCCCATACGTGCCAGCGTCGGCGGGCGGCAGAAGTCAAGCTGCACATTCGTTGACAGCGGATCGAGCGCCGCGAACAGTGCTTTCGTCGTGACACGAGGATCGATGAACCCGGCGTCCTCGGGTCGGCTGACGATGTACAGAATCCGCAGCGGCAGCTTTTCTTCGCGGGCCGCGAGTTTGCCACGGACCTCAAGGACCGGCACAGAAATAACTGTCGTCTTCCGGACGTGGAGCACGTTTTCAACGTGCTCGGCACGATGGAATCGTGCCCCACTTATTTCTGTCTCAGTCTCAAGCTGCCGCCGCACGGAGACGCGCAGAGCCAGACTTCCCGTCGCGTCGGCCATGAGTTCCCACGGCAGCCGCAGCAGGGCCGGATCGCTCGTGGCGATGGTCAGCTCGCGTGGTTCTTCGGCGTTGCACAATGTCTCGAGCGCTGCCTTGTTTTCCGGTGCGGAGAAAATGGCATCGTGGAGTTGCCGGCCCCATTTCCGCAGATCGGCTTCAATGTGCCTGGCCCGGACGACGGCACCGCCATCGGGCAGTTCCATGTACTCTTCCAGATACCAGCGCATGTTGTCGTAATCGTCGTCGCCGAGGAAAGGCGAAAACGACACCTCGACACCGACGCTGTTGCCTTCGCCATCGATGAGCGAGACGCGGTGGCTGTTTTCGTCGGACGGCGAAAAGTGGACGCGGATTTCCTGCATGGCACCGGCAAAAAGAGAGAGACTTGCACGAGGTTGGTTTCCAACACCAAGGTACTAATGTAGAGCGAAGCCAGTGTTCAACACAAGTAGCCCGGACCAAAGTAGCCGTCTCGCTCCGCCGAGACGATGCCTCGTTCTGTCACTTTGGCCACCGGACAGCATCATCGTCACGGTGCGATGCTGCGAACTGTTGCGAATTGAAGCGTCGCACGAAGTCGATTCATTTCCGAATCGTGAAACCTGCGAAGTCATTCGCGCCTTCCAGTGTTTGCCGCTGAACGTCTGTAATCCCTGAACCGAATCGCTCCCGCAGCTTTGCGATCAGTTGCTGAATGCCTGCCGCAGAACCCGCAACGACAGCCTCGACGCATCCGTCCGGCAGATTTCGGACAAACCCCCGAAGAGCCAGCCGCGACGCGATTCGTTGTGTCGTCCAGCGAAACCCCACGCCCTGAACCTGCCCGGAAAACAGAATCTGCTCAGTCATGTCGGACATTCTGAATCTCTCCCGATTGAACTCGATACTGATGACAGAAAATTCCGGCTGAGATCGCAACGTTGAGCGAATCGGTACCGTTGAGCATCGAAATCGTCAGTCGTTTCGTGAGCACGCTCTGGACTTCGTCAGAAATGCCATCGTACTCATTGCCGAACACAAGCACCGTACGTTCGGAAAACCGGAATGCGTCCAGGGAAGTGGCATGAGTGTCCAGTACTGTGCCGCAGACATCGAATCTGCGTGGCCCACTCAGATCAGTCAGCAATGCGGGCAGGTTGATCGTTTCAACGATGGGCATAAAAAGGACGTTGCCCATCGACACGCGCAACACGCGGCGTGAAAACGGGTCTGCCGATCCTTCTCCAAGGATCACTCCATTCGCTCCGAATGCCGACGCAATTCGAATCAATGCCCCCGCGTTCTCGGGATCGACAACGCGATCCGCCGCAATGATCAACGCAGGACCGTTGGCCGGAATCCATGCGTCCGGATCCGGTGCTGCAGGTCGGACCGCGCTGGCCATGACGCCGCAGTGAAAATTGAATCCAACAAGTTCATCCGCCAGCTCCGAACGCAGCCTGAAGACGCGAACGTCCGACCGGAGAAAAGACGCGCAGGTCGCAAACTTTCGATCACTCACAAGCACACTGTGAACTTGCAGCGTGCTCCGCAACACGCGTTCTACGACCGTCGCACCCTCCGCCACAAAGAGCCGCGCATCCCGTACGGCATTTTTCGCCTTCAGATTTCGAAAGACATCCAGACGCGAATCATCCAGCGTGTCGATGCGCTCATGCATGGCCTCTGACGCGCCCTTATCGGTCTCAACAAACGACGGCATCGCTCTATCCCACGATCTCACGGATGACCTGCCCGCGACTGAGTGGAAACGGTCGGCCAGTCTGATCGTGCAGCAGAGTCTCCGGCGAATATCCAAGGCAATGGAAAATTGTGGCCGTAATATCCGCAGGACTCACACTTCCGGACACGGGAAACGCCGCGTGCGCATCTGACTCGCCATGAACGGTGCCCGGGCGAATGCCAGCTCCGCCCAGCGCGATGGAAAAGCAGTTGCCCCAGTGATCGCGTCCCGCATTGCCGTTGATTTTTGGTGTATGACCGAATTCACCCAGCCACACGACCAGCGTGTCCTGCAACATCCCGCGTTCGTCCAGATCCTGCAGCAACCCCGAGTACGCCTGATCCATACGCGGCATAAGGTGGTTTTTGAGATCCGGAAAATGGCTGCTGTGAGTGTCCCACGAACCGTTCTTCGAGATGGCTTCCACTCGAGTCCAGTTGACCTGAACCAGAGCCGTTCCTGCTTCCACCAGTCGTCGCGCCAGCAGGACGGATTGACCAAAACGATTGCGTCCGTAGCGATCACGGGTTGCCTCTGTCTCTTCTCCGATCTCAAACGCACGGCGGGCAGACTTGCCGGTCAGCAGATCAAACGCCTGAAGTGTGTGTTCATGAAATCGTCCCGCTGCGCCGGCACGTGCGACATTGGCTCGGACTGTATCCAGATTCGTCAGCAGTGTTCGCCGAGCCGCGAATCGGTGCGCTGACAAGTCGTCGGAAAGTGCAAGATCGGGAATTCGGAAATCGGCTCTCGAAGGATCGCAGTTGATCAGCCACGGATCGTACTTTCGTCCGAGCACACCGGCCCCTTGCCCGGGCCATACAATTTCTCCGTCGTTTGCAATATGATAAGGCAGCGAGATGGATGACGGCATTCCATCCCGATCGGATTGAAGGGCGCGCATGATCGCCCCGTGCGACGGAGACAGGTTCGGTGCCTTTGAAGTCACGTTTTCCTGACTTCGCGGCTCGTGGGGAACTCCCGTCAGCATCTGATAGCCACTTGAGGAATGCGCCTGATCCTTTGTCACCACAGCGCGTAACACGGCAAGCTTATCGGTGTGCATCGCCGTTTTCGGCATCAGCTCGCCGACTCGCAGACCTGGCACGACCGAATCGATGGAGCCAAATTCCCCTCGAACCTCTTTCGGAGCATTCGGCTTCGGATCCCATGTCTCATGCTGCGGCGGACCGCCAAGCAGCCACAACAGGATGACGGACTTCGCCCGTCCGAAACCCGGAGACACCTCTGCCTGGTCACATGCGACAACAGGACGCTGCAGCAACTGAGGCAGCGACAATCCCATCGCTGACAGCCCACCAATCCGCATCGCTTCGCGCCGGGAAAACCCGTCGCACAACGACGTTGGACGGTCGAGAATGGTCAGCATGAATGGACCCCGGGAAACAAAAGTGGAACGGACACGCGGAATCGTGTATCCTCATGACATCGACTATCGCACATATGTCCTATCGGATCAATGAAGCATGTCAGTCACAACTCATCCATTGACAGCCGAAGCAATGTTCGCGATGTCATCAACTTTAGGCAGGGCGGAACTTCTCGAAGGAGAATTGATTCGGACGAGTCCCGCAGGATTTGAACACGGCTCGATTACGCTCAAACTGGCATGGCCGATTGCGCGGTACGTCGAGGAACATCAACTTGGCATCGTCTGTGCCGCAAAAACAGGTTTCTTACTTGAACGAAGCCCGGACACTGTGCGGGCTCCGGATCTGGCATTTGTGACTCAGGCGCGAGTCGACCAGATGGGTGTTGTCAAAGGATATTGGCCAGGATGTCCAGACCTGGTGGCTGAGGTGGTTTCCCCAAGCGATACCTATTCGGAGGTTCAGGCAAAAGCTTTGGCTTGGATCGACGCGGGGTGCAAAGTTGTCTGGATCGTCGATCCGAAGCAGAAACACGTCACGGAATTTCGCAGTGAAACTAAGATCCGCGTTTTTACCATGAAAGATCGCCTCGCGGCTTCCGATGTTTTCGGCGACTGGTCCATCGCAGTCGGGAAACTGTTTCAGTAAAATACCGTTGCGGCTGGCCAATTTGTGAATTTGTAGGGTGTGACAAGCGGCAGCGCAGGCACACCAGACCGGTGATCCGGTGTGCCCGCGCGTTGCTTGTCACACCCTACGAGTTGCCGATCGTCAATATTTGGCCAGCCGTGAACATACCGGTGAGATTCGCTTTGTATTTTACCTGAATTCGTGAGAATTCGAAGATGCGGTGTCGTTTCGATGGGAAACGTCGGACAAGAATGTCCAACCTACGGACATTTACTTAAGACCGGCGCAGACATAACTGTCGTCGTTTGGACGTGGGGCACGTTTGTAACGTGCCCGGCACGATGGCACGGCACGATGGCACGTTTGTAACCCCGATGGCACGTTTTTAACGGGCCCGGCACGATGGAATCGTGCCCCACTTATATCTGTCTCAGTCCTTAACTCCTTTTTGTTTCACGCTCAGACAATGTCCCCATTTCGAACCTGCCGCCTGGTGACCCTGGGCTGCAAAGTCAATCAATATGAAACTCAGCTCGTCCGCGAAGCCCTGCTGCAGAGCGGTTATCGTGAAGCGAACGACGATGAGCCTGCCGACTTGTGCGTCGTGAATACGTGTACGGTCACGAACACGGGTGATGCCAAATCGCGGCAAGTGATACGGCAACTGTCGCGACAGAATCCTGGCACGAAAACGATTGTGATGGGCTGCTATGCCACGCGCGATCCGCATGCGGTGTCGGAACTGCCGAACGTGATTGAGGTCGTCACGGACAAGCGAGAACTGCCCGACGTCCTCGGCCGCTTCGGCATCGTGGACCTGCCCAACGGGATCAGTGAGTTTGAAGGACATCAGCGAGCTTTTGTAAAGATCCAGGACGGCTGCATTCTGAAGTGTTCATACTGCATAATCCCAAAGGTGCGTCCCGGACTTCGCAGTCGTCGGCCCATCGATATCGAAGACGAGATTCGCGCATTGATTGAACATGGGTATCGCGAGATCGTGATCAGCGGGATTCACATGGGACACTTCGGTGTCGATACAAACAATCTGCAACCGGGTGACAAGCCGGAGCGATTGTGGCACTTGCTGAGGCGGCTCGATCGGATTCCTGGCGAATGGCGGATGCGGTTGTCCAGCATTGAAACTGTCGAAGTCAACGACGACTTCATTAAGGCCGCTGGAGATTGCGAACACCTTTGCCCGCAGTTCCACCCTGCTCTGCAAAGCGGTAGTAACACGGTGCTGACTCGAATGCGACGTCGATATCGAGTGGCACGCTTCCTTGAGCGACTCGATCAGATCCGCGACATGTTCGGCAACGACCCGGCTTTCAGCACGGATGTCATTGTGGGGTTTCCCGGTGAGACCGATGCCGAGTTCGACGAGACACTGGAAACGTGCCGCACGGCCCGCTTTATGAAAGTGCATGTGTTTCCGTTCAGTCGCCGCGACGGAACTCCCGCCGCCACAATGCCCGACCAGGTTCCGCCGGATGTGATTCGGGAACGTGTGGGCATCCTGAGTGATCTTGAACGCGAACTAGCCGAGCGATTTTATCGCAGCCGCATCAACGCTGTCCCCCTGAGCGGCATGTCGCCAGTGATTGGTCCCTCTGCCGTTCGCGAGCCGATGCAGAAAGTGGCGGCAGGTGGTGCCGTTCCGCTGGCCGTTTCGATGCACGATCCTCCACTACTCGAAGTCCTCGCCGAACGCCCGTCTGAAACACGTCCCGGCTATGTTCGAGGCTCAGACCGCTGGTACATGCCGGTCGAAGTTCCCGGAACCAATGAAGATCTTGGACGGTTTGTGATCTGCCGTGCAGTTTCGGCAAGTCGCGACTGCATTGTGGCCAAACGCCTGAGCAGCCCAGCGCTGACTGGTCGTCACTTCAGCGAGTCAAGCACGAAACAGTTACCTGTGGCTGGCACCATTCCGCTCGCGTTTCGTACCAGAGATCTGACGCACCTTCGCTCGCCGGAATCATGTGCAGAGGGCGACGCCGGTCCCACGGACCTCGTGCAACTGGGAACCCCGCATTCCACTTTATTCACAGCAGGAAATGGTTCATGGCCACGCTGATTGCCATTGAAGGAATTGACGGAGCAGGAAAGGGGACTCAGGCCAATCGACTTGTGGCATCACTTCGCGACCGGGGATTGAAAGCGGATTCGCTTCAATTTCCCAGGTACAAAGCCACGGCGTTCGGTTCCGCGATTGGCGATTTCCTGAACGGTCGCTTCGGATCGCTGGGCGACGTGCATCCGCAACTGGCTGCCGTGTTGTATGCGGGCGATCGATATGAATCGCGATCGCTGCTGCTGCAGATGATGGAGGAACATGATGTGGTCGTGCTGGACCGTTTCGTCGGATCCAATCTGGCACATCAGTCCGCCAAACTCGAAGGCGCCGCGCGTGCGGCCCTGATTCAATGGATCGAACGAATTGAATTTGAAGTGTTCGCACTGCCGCGTCCGCAACTCACAATCCTGATCGACATGTCGTCACAGATGAGTCGCGAACTGGTCGCGCTCAAAGCTGCACGGGACTATACTGACCAGAAAGCAGATCTCCAGGAATCCGACCTGCCGTACCTCGAAAAAGTCCGCCGCTGCTATCTCGCACTCGCCCACAGTCGCCTCGACTGGCGCACGGTTCATGGCCTGAACGACGACGGATCGTTGCGAACGATCGATGATGTCGCAACCGAGATTTTGGTGATTGCAGAGCAGTCGGTTGTTACAGCTTCATCCACTTGAGTGTGCCGCGCACATCATGTGTCGTTGAGCCAAATTGTCACCCGTCGGGCATGTTGATACCGTGATCTCTGCGGCGCGTCTAATATTTGATATTGAACGCGCCGTGTGATATTGAAAAAACCATCATGTCTCCTGTGTCTTGTGCCACTCCTGGCCAATACACATGGCGCGTGTAACTCAGAGTCAGGCAGTGAAGAACGGCACGCTTTGGACCACAATCAACTCATAAGGGCCGCTGCTAAGTCGGTACTCTGTCCAATCGGGTGCACCCAAAAAGGCCGCTCTCGAACGTGGCTTGACGACCGCGGATGGTGGGTCGGAGTGATCGAATTCCAACCAAGTAGCTGGTCAAATGGCAGCTATCTGAACGTTGGCGCATGTTGGTTGTGGACAGAAAATGTCTATCTCTCATTCGATCATGGCGACCGAATAGAAGAATTTCATTCATTTGAGTCCCCAGAACAATTCAACGGTGTCGCCAATTCTCTCGCCGAACGTGCGAAAACGGAAATCCTCAGGTTGCGCTCTCGTTTTCCGACCTTGCACGAGACAGCCACTTGTTTGACGGGCATGAAATCGCCCAATATCTGGCACTGGTTTCATGCAGGCATTGCCGCAGGATTGGCGGGTGACGTCGTGACAGCCAAGAACAATCTGGCTGCAATTGCGTCAGAAACCAGTGAGTATCAGTGGGTCGTCGACTTGCAATCCAAGGCGGCACATCTAGGTAGTTTGTCAAACGATGTCGGTATGTTTCGTAGCACGATTGCCAAGCAGATTTGTCACACACGCACCTTACTCAGGTTGCCTCAAGTTGACATCGAAAGCTTGCTCGATGCTGAACGTTAATCCAGCAGCCATTCAAGCAGGCGCCAGTCCATCCAGCGGCGGTCGGGGTCAATCCCGTTGCGACCAACGAAACCCAGATGTCCGCCATGCTGTGTCAGGCACAGCGTGACATTGGGCGGCAGTTGCAGTCCTCGGAACGCATGAGTACTCACCACAGGATCGTCCTGCGACGCAAGAATCGTTGTGTGGACTCGAATCTGACCGATCACCGGCTTGGCTGATGCTCGCTCGTAATAATGGTCGGCTGATTCAAACCCCGACGCCGGTGCCGTGTAAAGCTCATCGAAGTCGTATAAGCGACTTGGTGGTCGGCGAACGTTGGCTAAAGGGACGTCTTCTCGCCATTGTGGTGTATTCGAAAGTTGCCGTACCAGCCTTCGGGCAAAATACGAATCGTAGCGCTGGCCCATGCGAGACGCATTCAGCATGGATGAACAGTGGTGCAGGTCAATCGGCGGACACACGGCCACGGCACGAAACAGACTCAGCGGCAGATCGGCACCAAATTCACCAAGGTATCTCAGCAACAGGTTTCCACTGAGGGAAAAACCGGCGAGAGAAATCGGAGATCCGGGACACAGTCGTTCGATCATGTGAACGGCTGCCGCAAGGTCTTCCACACGTCCGGCGTGATACGGGTGTCTGGCGAGACTGGTGCCAGCCCCGCAGCCGCGATGATCCATTCGAAACGACCGCACGCCGCGTTGCTGCAGGCGCGCTGCCAGACGTACCATGTAGCCACTGCGATGAGATCCGCACAAACCATGCAGCATCAGGACCACATGATCGCCCTGCCGCCAATCCTGAGGGAAATCGTCGTGCATGACAACCAGATCGCCGTCATCCAGCCGCAGCCGCCGCTCGGTGGTCTCTGTCAGCGGCAGAAGACCGGGAAAAAACGTCGCCCACGCCGTCTGTGCATGAGGACTGGATAATCCGCGCGCAGGTCGAAATTGCGGAACGCCTGGCAATGTGTCACCAGGGATTGAAAACGGATGCGAATCGAGCCACGCCTGCGGAGAGCCGGTCAGATCGTATTCCGGAATTGTTTGTCCCTGAACGCCGTCCATGAAATAAGTCCGAATCGCGGATTGAGACACGTCGGGTTACCACGGACCGACGCTAAAATAAAACAGTAAGGACCGTTCGAGAAATAATTGACCGCATCCTCCTCTCCCCTGGAAGGGGAGAGGGCAGGGTGAGGGGTATAAAAAGAGACAGTTATTTCTCGAGCGGTCCTAACCGTTCACGCATCAGAACGAAACCTGCGCAAACAACCACAGGTAAACACCAATTCACACAGATAGACATCAACAATCAATCTGTGTTCATCCGCGTCCATCTGTGGTTGAAACTGACATTCTCGAAATGTCGTGAACGGTTACATAAAACAATACAATTTTTAACAGCCCGCTGCAAAGCTAAGCTGAGAAATTCGCGCGTACGACACCGTCAATACGACGTTTTAGGAGCGAGGACGTTCGGGGCAGAAAAATGTATGGGCAGAAAAATAGCCGCCATTTTTGCCCAACATCTTTTCGCCCATGATGTTAAGGCCCGACGATGAATCCTAGCCCGGCGGCGGATCGTTGACAATTTTTACTCATGAAACCGGCTGACTTTCCGCTTCAGAGTCGGATTTTTAAACGTTTCTACCGGTTTCGCAAAGTGCCAAACGCCCGTTTTATGAATTTCCTTGTCCCGGTGAAAAGTCCCCCCGCAGAGTCCCGCAGAATTTCCCCGATCAGCACCATTGACGAGCCCTGCAGGGCCACGCCCGGCTAGGAACGACGTTGGCGACGAGCCTGCAGGAATTCTGCAAGGGCCAGTTCGAGCGGTTCATCAGTCGTAACCTGACGAAATGCGGCTCCAACGGATTCACATGCGTGCTGCACTGCTTGATTGTGCGCGGACAATTTCTGAAGGTACGACGATCGCACGGTCTCCGGGTCGCTGTAAATCTTCTGGCCGCTCTCCAGATCTTCAAACAACCTTGGCCCGTCAAACGACAGTAGTTTTTCCGCAGGATCCAGCACCTGAAATACGACCAGATCGTGAAGACATCCCCTCAATAACTGCAGGCCATCTGTGATCTGATCGATGGGAGCCAGCATATCTGAGATCAGGACGACAAGGCCTCGTTTGCGAAGTCGCTGGGCCAGATCTTCCATCGCGATCGCGGGCTGCGTATCTGTCCCGGTCGGTGGTTGCTCCAGAGTGATAAACAGCCTGCGCAATTGTCCCGGACGATAACGTGCCGGAACAACAGACTGCACATGTTCATCGAACAATGTCAGTCCGACGGCGTCGCCCTGGCGATTGAGGAGCCATGCGAGCGATGCCGCCATCGTGCGTGCATAGTCGTGTTTCGAATACGCGCCTGAGCTGAAAGACATCGAACGGCTGATGTCGAGGGCGATATAGCATCGCAGATTGGTTTCGTCTTCAAACAGGCGAATGTAAACGCGATCCGTTCGTGCGTAGAGCTTCCAGTCCAGAAATCTGGGATCGTCGCCCTGAGTGTATGGACGGTATTCAGAAAACTCCACCGAAAATCCGTGCCGAGGGCTTTTGTTCAAACCAGTTCGGAATCCATCCACAACCAGCTTCGCGCGCATTTCAAGCGAACGAATGGCCATCACAACGCTGGGATTCATCAAGTCGGCTGTCGCGGTCATCATTTGTCCCGTTCGCGGCCCAAAAGCTCATAGTATTTCTGCACAATTGTATCGAATTCTTCCGGCACAGGGTCACGGTCGATCGGTACCATCGCGCGATCCGAATCACGCCTGGCCAGTTCCTGACTGATGCGTTGCTGAAGCAACTGCATCTCGCCGAGCAACTGTGATTCCACGAGATCCCATTGAGGCATTTCGCCGTGCCGCTTGAATTCAGCTCTCATCGCTCGCGCCCGATCACGCACCTGGGCGACTCGATTTCGCAATTCCGGGTCGTCGAGCATCTCTTCGATGTCGCGAAGTTGGTCCGACCATTCTGTAAACTCGTTGCCCGTCAATGGACGGGCACCGCTGTCAGCGGCTAGACCATTGTTGCTTTCACGTCCGCCGCCAAGAAGTGATGATGATCGCTGTTGACCATCACCCTGTGCGCCACTTTTTTGTCGTCCCTCACCCGGTTGTTGACCTTTACCCGGTGGTTGATCTTCGCCACTCGGAGGGCTGACGCCCTGCCGCTCGCCGGACTGCGGTTGTTGACCTGCACCCGGTTGTTGATTTTCACCCGGTGGTTGATCTTCACCACTCGGAGGGCTGACGCCCTGCCGCTCGCCTGACTCCGGTTGTTGACCTTCAGTCGATCTTTGATCTTCACCGGTGGCATTTTTCACTTCGCTGCCAAGTTTTTCTGTTGCATCCTGAAGCTGCGACTGGGCACGTCGCAACGATTCCAATTCACTGCCGAGCACAGAATCTGCCGCCCGTTCAATCCCTTCCCGCAGTTGTTCAATGCCCTGCCGTGCCACCTGTTCGGCCTGCTGCGACTGTGACCACATGCCGCGACTGGTGAGCAGTTCAGTCGCCTGCAAAGCTTCATCCGGCTTGGCATCCTTCATATCACGAAGCGCATCGTACAACTTGTTCGACAGCAATGGTTCGCTTTCTTCAGCTTGCTCCACCATCTGCTTTGTCTGTTCGACAACGCGTTCAAGCCGGTCGCGCTGCTCGCCAACATCCTTTCGCAATTGTTCGCGATCGCGATCTGCGCGCAGTGATGGCTGCTTCTTTTGTGAATCGCCCGTTTCTCCTGCCGGTTCTTTGCCAGCCAATTGTTGAGCCAGCTTTTCCTGTTGTTCACTCAAGTCCCGTGCCTGATCTCTCAGGTCACCCACGGCTTCGTCGAACTGCGATGACGTCTGATTGCGAAAATCTTCCTTCAACTCTTCAAATTGTCGTTCTGCCCGAGTTCCTTCAGAAATTGCTTCGGCAAGTTTGCCTTCGTCCATCGCTCGTGATGCCTGCTGCACATTTTCGCGAGCCTGTTCTATCTGCTGCTGCATTTGAGCCGATTCAGGTTTCTGGCGATCCGCTGCCTGCTCCATCCTTTGGCTCAATTCATCTACGTCGCGGAGAATTTCCCGCTGTTCGTCACGCAGGCGTTTGAGTTCTCTTTCGATTTCTTCACGCTCTTTGTCGGTCGTTGCGGCACGCAGTTCGGATTCAAGTTGTTTCAATCGTTCATTCACCATCTGCTGTCGACGGGCCAGTTCTTTCAGACGATTCAACACCTGAACCTGTTCACGTTGTTGTTGAGTCTGTTCCTGCTGCTGTTGAGCCTGCTGTTCGGTTTCGTATCGATTGCGTTTGTTGTCCAATTCCAACTGCTGTAACTGTTGTTGAGACGCGCTGCCACCACCTCCGCCACCACCTCCGCCCTGTTGCTGTTGCTGCTGGCGCACTTGAAACTCGGCCGCTCGCATTTTCAGCAGCGTCTGCACGATGGATTGTTCGATCAACATCGCGTCGGGAAGCCGTGCTGATTCTGTGCCGCTACGAACGTCGTCCAGTTTTTGTCGAGCCGACGTCATCTGCTCCTTAGCCTTCTCAGCCAATGCTGCCGTTTTTGGATCACCGGCAAGCTCCTCCATGGCTGCTTCAAGCTGCTCAATCGCTTGACCCTGCGATTCGGCGATGACTCCAACGTCTGTTGCAAATGAACCGTCCTTGCGTTTTAATGAATCCGCTCGAATCGTATTCCATGTGGCGGAGATGATCTCCTTCTGCAACTTCAGGACGCTATCGACGGCACTCCCCTGCTGCTGCTGTTGTTGTTGCTGCTGTTGCTGTTGCTGTTGCTGTTGGTCGCCCTGCTGAGACTCGCGAAAGATCTCTTCGAATCGTCGCACTTCGGCAAACATGATGTCACTGTGACTGCGACGTTCCGTGCCGTCGGGTGCGACGTCGCTGGCCCAGAAGGAGTACGTGACCAGGTCGTCCGGGGCCGCCTTGAGCGGTTCCAGTTCGATTTGATGTGAAATGACGGTGCTCAGCAGCGGTGCCTGAACACCGGCGGTTGAGGACTCGGCGGTTGAGTCAGCATTGACGATCGCGGTGGCCTCGTCGGGCTTTAAGGCCACATCTTTCAGCTCACCCCCAGACAGAGAATACTGCACTCCAATACCCACGATGCCGAAATCGTCACTCGCTTTGGCTTCGACCAGAAACTCCTGCAGCGGCGAGACATTCGTGTCTGTGCCAGGAAACGTGGCTTTCAGCTGAGCCGGCTGATTGCGACTCACTTTAATGGAAATTTGCTCTTCGTCTGTCGGCGTTCGCCCGTCTGCATCCTGTAACTGCACTGTCCACGCATTGCCGTCGGTCACCACCAACGTTGTTTCCATGATCGTCGGATCATCGGGGGTTGGCACCAGGACAATTGCAGGTCCATCTTTCGGATGCAGTTCCGCAATCGCCACGGGCTTGTTGAGTCGCAGCTTCAGCACGACCGTCGAGCCTTCTGTCACAGTCATCCGCATGACATCCTCGATCGTTTCCTGAGGTCGGCCCGACCATGCGGGCGGCGTGACGATTGCATCTGCCTGCTCCAGTTTCGGTCGCACATAGGTTGCCACTTTGAAATCGGGTGAGATCCGTGGCTCAATCGACTGAGCTTCGCCATCGTCATAGAGCACACGATAGACGCCGTTACTGGATATTTCTTCCATGCGTGCGGCGAAGACTCCGGCATCGACAGTTTCTGTCATCGCCAGTTGACGGGTAACATTCTGAGCGTCGATGAACTCCAGGACAGCCCGAGTTGGCACGACGCCTGGAAATCTGGCGACCACAGTCAGCGCCGAGCCGCGTTCAATTTCGGTGTCGCCCGGTTCGATCACCAGTTCCGTCACCAATGTGGCCTGCTTCTGCTCTGAACTGGAGGCATCGTCGCCCGATGGCTTGATCAGATCACGACCGTAGCGGCTGGCGGCCATGACGCTCGACACCATGACCAGAAACGACAGAAAACTCAACAGCGTCCATTTCGCCAATTTCCCTCCGGGTACAGCACCTGACCAGTCGCGTTGTTTGGCGTAATGATCGGCTTGCTGCACGGCCATTGCAGAAAGCACAGACGGTCGTCGCGTTGGACGCTGCGAAACCTGCACAGCCGTGATGACGACGTCGTTCAATTCCGGATGCGTCTGTTCAACCAGCCTCGCAGCATCGTTGACGGACGGAGTTTTCGTCAGCAGACGAGACACTGTCGTGCCGATAATTGTGGCACCGAACAGGACAGGCAATTCCGGGCCGATGAATCCGAGCGACAAAGGCAACCACAACGTAACGGCAATTGCCGGGGCCAGCAATAACAGCCAGCAGACAGTCTGTCGTCGAAGAATTCGTAATTTCTGCAAGCGCGCAATCACATTGCGGAGGCTCCGCTCCAGAACGGTTCCAGTCATCGATCAACTCCGCATAACGACAGGCAGGCGTGTTCAACCTGATTGTCGCTGTAAGTCCAGCGTATTTGCAAGCCGGGGATCTTAAGTTTGTGCCGGAATGGCGATACGCAACGCCTGGATTTCGCCCGGCACGCCACGGCATACCCGAAATGCTGAAAGATTCTGCAAGACTGATCCGTTGATCAGGTGACAACGGTGGCGATTCAGCGTATTTTATGGCGCGATCCTTGAGATCCCGTGGATCGATCTTGTTTCCGGCCACGGTTGTTGTGAATTCATTATTTCTGAATGGAGAATGTTCATGGCCCAAACTCCGCCTGCAAAGGCACCCACTGGCCCTAAAGTCTCAGGGACCCGTACGTGTGTTTCACTCGTTGTCCTGGCCGTCGTGCTCGTCGTCAGCGGGATTGAACTTCGTGCTGGACTCGGACAGTTTCTGACTTTACGTGCGTTTAACAACGTGAACGTGTCGGAGAACAACCAGTTTAAGAACGTGCCACTCGCGGAAGTGCAGGGAATGGTTGCTGCGTTCCCATCGAAATCCGATGTCAAGCCTGGTCAAGATGAAAACGTGCATCACTACTATTGGTACAGCCTGCTGCGCCCATTGATGGGGCAGAAATCCCCGGAACTCTTCGTCTGGGCAGATCAGGCTAGTCCCCCAACCGCCTTGAGCTTTTCCACTTCGATCGATGGTGAATATGTTGCTCCTCCGGTCGATCCCAATGCTTCGCCCGCAATGCCTCCGGGCGGGCCGGGAGGAATGGGAATGGGCGGACCTCCTGGTGGTGGACGTCCAGGCGGCGGACCTCCAGGTGGCGGACCTCCAGGTGGCGGACCTCCAGTTGGCGGTGGTGGCGGCCTTCGTCCTCCGATGGACGATGAGACGACGAATCCCGCTCCGGCAGATGCTCCAAAAACGGAAGGCGAAGCCGATGCCGCACCAACGGATGCCGCACCAACGGATGCCGCACCAACTGAGCCAGATCCGACAACCGAGCCTGCCAAGGAAGACGAAAAATCAGAAACTCCGGCGACACCGAACTAGTGCTCTGCCAATGCTTGGTTTTGGGGTTGGAGGAAGATCCAATTTCGTCGACGGAGCGGAGAACCTACGTAGGCGAGCCGCTCCGTCGGCTCGCACTCAACCCCACTTCGTTGCTTTGACAGAACACTAAGGACCGTTCGAGAAATAATTGACCGCATCCTCCTCTCCCAACGCCGTTAAGGATTTATCGTCGTGTTTTCACAGGGTTTCTCGAAGTCCCTTCTCCCCCTGGTAAGGGGGAGAAGGTGGCCGAAGGCCGGATGAGGGGGTTATTCGCTGGATCTGACGCGATCAAATTCTTAACGGCGTTGCTCCTCTCCCCTGGAAGGGGAGAGGGCAGGGTGAGGGGTATAAAAAGAGACAGTTATTTCTCGAGCGGTCCTAACGTGCGTTTTCGACAACCTGTTACGGCAGGATGTGACCAGCGAGCCGTGCTCGGGGTCCCCGTCATGGCAGGCATTTTGATACATGATGGCTTGGAAAAAGGGTCCGGCACCAATCGCCAGATGGCGCGGAACCTTAGACAATTAAACTACAGACTTGGAACAGTTGAATGATCACAGTTGGCATGAATTATCACGTGATTCCCGGCAAACAGTCAGACTTTGAAGAAAAGTTTGCCGGAGTCATCGACGCACTGAAGGCTGCTCCCGGCCATACAAGCTCGACCTTGTGGAAAGACGTCAGTGACGATGCGTCCTACCTGATTACCAGTGAGTGGTCAGACGAAACGGCATTCCAGGAATTTATCCGGAGCGATGCATTTCGAGCTGTCACAAACTGGGGCAAGGAGCAAATCCTCTCCGGTCGGCCTCAGCACAAGGTGTACAAGCACTGAAATGACTGTTCCCGCAGGTTGAGGTGCTTACGCGGACGAACGAGGGCCGGACGTGGAGCACGTTTTTAACGTGCTCGGCACGATGGCATCGTGCCCCACTTATTTCTGTCTCAGTCCCCACCCGCCTGCAATTGAGTTGAACACAATTCACCACGGCGCATTTCATTTGTCGGTGAACCAAAACGAAAAAACCGCAGCGGAACGTTTGCGTTCCGCTGCGGTCAGGGTTTCTAAATGGGCGATTGGTGCAACTTGCGAACAGCCTGCTGAGATCAGTAGGTGATGATCGCGTCGATACCGAAGACGTTCGAGTTAAACAGATCGTCATGGCCGGGAGCTGCTGCCGAATTCTGAGCTCCTGGAGCCCACATCTGGCGGTATTCCGGACGAATCGTCAGGTTTTCCATCGGCTTGATATTCACGCCGTAGGTCAAGGTGTTGTAAGACGTCCCGTCGGCTTTGAACCATTCCTGTCGAATACCGGCTTTCAACTTGTCGTTGATGGTATAAAACAGGTAATTGATCTGCCCCGTCGAGTTGTCCGCAGTCCCGGTCGTGGCAAAGTCAGAGCCCAGATTGGATCCCAACACATCCAACTGATGCACGGATGAAATCTTTTCCGACCAGGTTTGCGTCAGGAAGATGCTGTTGATCGATCCGTCACCACGTGCGCCCATGTTTCCGGTACAGGTCATGTAAGTCAAAGCCGTCGATTCGGATACGTTGTAGATGAAGCCGCCTACGAAGACGCTGCCCTCGTTCAGACGATCAAACCCCGTATCCATGCCTGCAGCCCAGCCGCCGAGAACCTGCAGGTTGTCGCCAGCTTTGTAGGTACCGAGGGCACCAGTGTGCGTAAACGGTTCACTGTTGTAGAACGTCAGCTGGCGGCTCAGGAAGAAGTTGCCACCGGACGGGATCACTTCATAACCAACCGGTGTATAGAAGTGACCGATCTTGACCGACAGGTCTCCGAGGGCGGCTTCTGCATACAACTGTGGCAGTGCCCATTCATAGATCCCGTGGTCGAAGCCGTTGAGGTAGTCCCATCGCCCGGCGTTGTTTCCGAACGACTGAGCTTCATTGCCGTCCACGCCGTACATTAATTCAGCGCGAAAACCAAAGCCCAGACCATTGCTGCCATCGGCCGTCTTGTTGATGTAGAGTGCCTGCTGATTCAGGTTGACGTTGTTCCACTCTTTGGCATTTCCGTAGCCTGCACCAGGGCCAAAGTTGACGTCGTTGAACGCCCCGTTGCCCGTGAAGGCACCGTCTGGTCCGTCCTGGTAGCCAAATTGGGTCCAGCCACCAAGCGTGATTCCGTGCCCGCAATCACCGAACAGGCCGCAGCCGTCGGCAACTTCACCACAGCCGTCACCACAGCCTTCGCCGCAGGAAGCTGCCAGAGCATCGCCGCAGGTGTTCGTACAGCCGGAATCGCAAACCGAGCCCGGAGCACAGCAACTTCCGGCGTCGCAGCAACTCATGCCTGCCAGTTGGTCAGTGAGCTTCGAGCCGGCGTCCGCAAATATCTGTTCACATTGTTTACAGTCAGGACCAGCGGACGCACCGCAGCCGACAGACGTACCGCAACCGTCAGCGGCGTACACGGCGGTTGCCGCCGTCATCCCACCAACAAGTGCCATACCAGTGAGGAACGACTTCCATGATCGCCTTATCATTGCTTCTTCTTCTTTCTCTTCCGTGAGTTCCTGCCAGCCTTCATTCCTCCCGAATGAAAACAGTCAAGACCCGATTTATCTGCCATCAAAACTCACCGGAGTCACTGCTGTCGGCGAATGATGCGACGAAAATCCCTGAGCCCACACAGTGTGGTTAGTGCTCGATCGGGGGTTGTAATTCCTATCGACCGGCGTTCTCTTGCAACCGCGCCATTCAGGTATCAGATTGTGTCGGCGGGACAGGATTTTGATATTTCCAGACACACAATTTGGCTCAAGTGCCAGCACTTCGCGATCGTCAATCTCGTCGCAGCCTTCCTGACACGGAATCTTTGGTCGATAAAGCTGTCTGCGTGGCCGTACATCGGCAGACACTGCCGGAGCCGACTGTGCACACTGGCGGTTCGGCATTTGGCAGGGCGTGTCTCTACTCCGCGCGGCCAGGACTGAGGGACCTGTTGTTGGGTGAGCCGCGAGCCGCTCACAAAACCTTAACTCTGACCGCTCGGAGTTTAATCAACACCGCAGGGCGGGACTACGAAGTATACGCCACAGGCGCGACTACTCAACCACAACCTTCACTGCCGCTGGTTTGCTGATAGTGGATCCACTGGCAGCCTGGGCTCGGACAGTCAGATTCGGGACTTCGCCGGGCGTGGCGGATTCGGGAATTGTCAGGTTCAATGTGAAGGTCGATTGACCTGCAGCGACGACGGCAGGTGCAGCTGCGAAGTCTTTGGGCACACCGTCGAGTACGATCGTGAACTCACCGTCGTACGATGGATGTCGTTGGACGGTTCCAGTGATGATGGCACCACCGGCCTTTGTCCCTTTGACTTCGGCGAGTGGAGCGATGGTGACCGCGTCTTCGATGAACAGCGTTGTCGGTGCGGTCCATGCCGGCGAACCGATTCCGGATGCTAATGGCTGAGTGACAAAGTCAGCTGAGATGGCGACATCAATCGCAGAGGACGGCGTGTCGGTCGGTACACGCACAGTCAGCCCGATCACACCCTGCGAAACCGGACCGAACTGGAATTCATTCAGCGCGATGCCAGGCTTCCTCGGCGAATCAGGCTTGTTTGGATCTTCCAGACGAACGGGCTCAGTTGTCAGCATTTCAAAACGCACAAATTGAGGTGTCTGTTCCGTCACCGGGAGGACTCTCACCGGCAAAACCGTCGGCAGACCGCGCAGCAGAATCGGTGGCGCGGCGTCCAGGAGGATCGTGCCGGGAGTCGGATCGGCAGGGCCGGTCACCAGGGCATCGTCGGCCAGGGTCAGTGCATTCGTCGGAACCGAGTCAAGATCTAAAGAGACTATCGCCGAAAACCCTGACGCTGATCCGTCGCCAGTACCGGAAATTGTCAGCGATTGCCCGTCCGCCGCGACGTCAGGATTCCCTGCTGCGTTTCGAGTCAGCATCACCAACACGTCCTGATTCTGCTCAGTTGCCGCAAGCGTCTGCGGCACAATTGTGACCGACGACATCCCCGAAGTTGAAAGATGAATCGGGCCCGTGTATCGAAAGGAAGGCGATGTTCGAGCCACCGACAATCGGACCGGCGTCGATCCGTTCAACGGCAGACGCACGGATTCTTCGCGAGTACTCATCGTAAACGCGGGGCGATCGGGGCGGGCAATCTGAAGCTGATAGACCGACGCCTGTGAACCTTTTTCGTTGATATCCCGCACGCGGACCTTCAATTGAGTCACACCATCCGGCACGGTAAAGTTGAATGTTGGATCATCAACTCCCGAATTCCCATCATTCTGCGCGACGATCGCGTCACCATTGGACAGTGAAAGGTGACCGCGCAACGGAGAGGAGATCGCATGGGCGGCCAGCTGAAAGTTTAATGTCTGCTGTGGCGTGACCGTCAGCAGAATGGTGTCGGTTTCACCCTGCGCGGTGATGCGTCCACTGATGAACAGCGGCAAAAACGGAGTTGCCGTGAACGTGGCATCGACAGCAGCTTCCGGAAACGTGCCTTCGAGTGGTTCGATCACATGCACGCCATTCAATGTTCTGAGTGCGGGCAGGGGAAGGATGGCCACGCCCGCCTGTATCGTAATGCTGCCGGCGCTCTCCCGGATCGAAACAGCTTCCGAAATCGAATTCCTGCTGAGGGTTCTCAATGATGTGTCCACGGACGTCAATGTCGCCGGAAAGGCAATCGATGACGGTGGCAGGTCACCCACTATCAATCGCCAGATGCTGCCGCCTGCCGCTCGAAACTGGAGATCGTGAACTTCCGCCACGTACAGGCCGTCGGCCGGCAGCGTCACTGTGGCTCGCGCATCACCCTGGAGTTCCGCCTGCTGCCATTGCAGCGCCAAAGGGGTTCCTTCGGCAGAACGGATTTCAACCACCGGATCGAGTTTCGAACCAACGCGCCGAGCTTCGACTTCCGCGACTATCTTTTGGTTCGCGATTCCGCGAAACCAAAGTTGCTTTTGTTCGGTGCCGGAAATGACGCCAGCGACTGCAATTGGCAGGGCCGTCGCAGGGGATTCTCTGGTGTATGTACCGTCAGTTGCCGTTGGAATGCGATCGACCGCGATCACGGCAGGTTTGCTGACACCCCCAGCCGTCACGCACCGCACCAGATAACGTCCGGGCAATACGGTGTCTGCGACCGTCACATCGAAGAGTCCCTGGTTCACGTTACCACCTTCCACGACCGTACAGGAAATGCCCGCCACGTCTTTGTGCAGCCTTGCTCCCAGCAGATTCTGACCGGCCAATTCCACGCGCGTTGTCTTGTTGATTTCAATCGCGTGAGGGATCACTCGACCAATCACGGGTTGTGCTCGAGTGCTGTCAGCACCGGCTGTCTGCTCCTGTGAAATCTCAGCGGCGGATGCACCAGCCACTTCGGTAAACAACGCCAAGGCATCTTCGTTCGTCAAGGCCTCGGCAAAGACATGAAATTCATCACAGACGAGTCGCAGCATTTCGCCGTCGGTGAAACTGGAACCAACTGTGAGTGGCGTATCGCTCACACACTTCGCCAGAGAAATGTCCTGCAGCCACGCAACGTTGCTGTCGGCGAACCCACCCGAGACGACCGTCGGAGTCGCCAGCTGACCATTGACAAACACCCGTAGTCGAACATCATCCACATCTGCGTCGGCGTCAACTCCCGGAGCATCGGCATGTTCGAGGCTGATGGTCAAATGCATCCGACGTCGATAACCAATCGTCTGCTTGACGCTGTACTGCCCAAGTTTGTATCCCGTGCCGTCATGAATGTACACCTGAAGTGTATCCGTACCGGGATTGAAATTGATTCCGTAGTTTGATGTGCTGCTGGTCGGATGGCGCTTGGCAAACAGGCCGTAATAGGTGTTGGAGTCAGCCGACTGCAAATTGGCAAACAGTCCGCTGACAGTCACCGCATCCGGGCGGCTGACGTCTTCGCTGCTTGCAATGACAATCTGCTGCTTCTTGTCCGGATTGAGCAACAGCGATGCTCCTGCGCTGCCCGCGACAAATGCCGATGGAATGCGTGATGGCACCTGAGTCAGCGACACGGCATCCGCGACCTTACCGCTCTTCGCAGAATCGGCAGTCGTCGTGATGACACCTGATTCGGGCAGATCATCAAACGTAAGACTGACGACCGCTCTGTCCCGCACTTCTGCTGCTGTCAGACCACAGATCATTGTCCAAACGGCAAAAGTGCTGCTGGAAATCATCGAACGCAGGGAAACAGTACGAACGGAGGATCTGATCACGGCAAAAGTCCAGAAATTCGGGGTTGGGGGCGGGATTCATCAACGAAGCCGTCAGCATCGTCGCAAGAGAATTGCCCTGGAGCAAGCGGCCAGCAAAAAAACTCGTCTGGTCCTGGTGGATGGGAGGCCAATCGTGTGTGCCAAAACAAGCGTGGAGCCCATTTCTTTCGCGGTGAGTGAAAGAATGCACTCGGTCATTTCTGGCAGGGGTTCTGCTCAGCAAACGTTGAGAGTTGAATATTCTTGAGAAGATTTTTGGCAACGCATCATTTTGAGGGCGGCTAAGATGTAGGCCGACTTCGCCGAAGTCGGCACAGCAGATTTCAGCGAAATCTGCTTACTTGTTTCGGTTGCAGGCAAGGCCCGCGCCAAGTAGCAGGCGCTATTTCAGCTTCCAGTCCGTTGCCGAAAACTCCAGCGTCGTGGCGCCCTTGTACTTGTCATAGACAATGTGCATTTCTTCGATCGAGTCGAAGTACCCGACGATGAATACTGCGCTGAAGGATTCGCCGGCTTTGACAGGGCGGCCACCGAATTCTTCAATCATGCACACATAACCACGCTGGTGACACCAGGCTTCGCTGGGAATACCTGGATCCAGCGTCATCCCGGCCAGCCATGATCCGGCCTTCCTGGTAACAGGATCTTTTAATTGGTAGGCCCGGATGAAACGTTCCGGTACGCCGTCGCGGTCCCGCACATAGCTGAATTTCTCATGCGGGGCAAAGTTTTCGAAAAACTCCGACGCCGGTATCAGACCGTGATAGCTCAGATAGACCTGTGAAAACGTATCGCCTCTGGTGTGCTTGATATGTCCGGGCATGTCGAGTCGCAGAAACATGGCGTCGCTGCTGTTGACGGCATCGATCCGGTCCATCGAAATGAAGTATCGCGTGTTGCCTGGAAATACCAGACGCTGAGTCCATGTGGAACCCGTCTGCCTGCCCGGCGCGGCGGTGCGGTACTTGAAAGACTGTTCAATGAAAATGCAGTCGGTTCCGACAGTGACTGTCGGGTGCAATTCTCTGGCCTGCGTGCAGATCTGAGGCCCTTCGATCGAACGTTTGGCAGTCTTCCCGTGCCACGGGTTATCGAATTCGTAGATCAATTCTTTTTCCAACCGATCACGATACGCTTCGTCACTTCCTGGTTCCATTATCCAGTCAACGATATCCAGCCCGAATCCGGCGTCCCGAAATCCGGATTTCTTATCGAGCAAAGATTGGGCGGCCACGCCGGTCACGTATCCCTTTCTGCGGATCGCAGCTTTCAGATGAGGTGTCTCAATCCGAATTTCATCTTCAACTTCTTCGGTGACCAGATCCCCGGCACTCGCGGCATGCGACAGGATTGCCATCGGCAACAGAATCAAAAACAGACAATACATTGCGGACGACATCACTTTTAGAGGAAAGGTGGGGGAAGAACGCGGGTTTGCGCTGTTCCGACACACGCGGCCAACTTGGTCCGGCCTACTCTGTGCGCAGTGCAGTCTAGAGTGGATCGACTGAAGTTTGAAGCGCCAGCCTCTGAAGACACGTCAAAGCGATGTTGAGAATTCATCGAGTGCGGCTTCGATGAAGTCAGCGGTCTGTTCCTCGAATGATCCGTCGGCTCTCAGCGGAGCGTGGCGATTGATGCGAATGATACGTTGCACGTCGGCTCCATGACTGCCTGCGAAGCTGACTACTGCATGAATCTGGCAGTTGAGCCCGGTCTGTTTACCGTCGGTAATTTCCGTGGGGAGTGTTTGGGCTTCGGCGAGTGTCCGTTTCTGAATTGCGGATTTTCGCGCGACACTTCGGGGTAGGTCGATGAACAGCGTAGTCATTGATGCCATGAAAATTTCCCCAGCCACCGATGGTCCGAGGGATTTAAATGGTTCATTGCTTTCCAGACGTTCATCCCATCTTTCGTCCAATTGTGCATCCCGGCGTGCCTGCCGTTCGTCATCTTCTCGTTCTTTGACTGCCGCCCAATTGACATACTTTGCCTGATATTCACCCTGAATGTCCTCCCGTTGATCGAAGACAAATTGAAACGACGTGAGCGTCATTGTGGCGCGATCAGCGTCAGGTGACACAGACTCGAACGCAGCAGCCGCGCGCTGACGAAATTGATCTTCAATTGACGGCGCAAAGGATTCCATCGGGACAAACGACATGGCATCATGCCAGCGTCGAGGCTCGCAGGTACCAGGATAATATTGACGTTCGTAGTCCGGTCGCTGGTCATCAATCGTCACATCGAAGCCGACGACTTTCGACGACGAGGCAAGTCGCAGGGGAATCTCAGGGGCGGACGTCGCTGGCAACGCGACTACGGCGGGTGGAATTCCGACGGATTGACAACCGATCGTCATCACGACGCAGATATTTGCGAACCAGATCCTTTGGGGCCGATTCATGGTCACGCACTTGCTACGCCGAATGGCAACGGAATTTGTCAGACAGGGCCTGTCAGGTGTACACTAATTCAGTAAAACATGTCAACAGATATTTTCCGTCTTGGCGTTGACACCTGTAGCATTGACAATCGACCTGTTCCGATGTGTAGTTCATCATTCAGAGTCTTTCCCGAACGAGACCGCTTGTCGGCAGGCCGTCCTTTACCACGCACGAGTTCCGCCAAAGTACAAGCAAGGAATATCTGGTGTCTCAGAGGCCGTCTCAATTTCAAAGTCGCGTCTCAACGAAGTTACAGCTACCAATCCTCTGGCTGAAATGCCGACCGATTCGCTGTATCGTCCTTGTGCTGGCGCTGCTCCTGGCCAGGACTTCGATTGCTCAGGATGCAGCGCCGCAACAGCAGGACAATTCAAATGGAGCACGGTCGATTGGGAAGAACACACAGACCGAAGAGAAATCTGTAGCCGCTGTCGATGACAAGATCGTACCTAAGAAGGATGAGTTTGCGCCGGTCGATTTGTTGACGGATGATCTGACACAGCATTGGAAAGTTTTCAGTTCTGTGCCTGCAACAGAGGACATGCCCATCTGGAAAGTGATTCGCGAGGGGGACGAAAAGGAACTCGTTCTGATTTGTTCCGGCGAACCCAAAGGCTTCCTTTATACAACGGAGACGTTTTCTGAGTTTGAACTGACGCTGGAATGGAAGTATCCCAAAGATCCGGACGGCAACAGTGGCGTGCTTGTCTACACGCAGGACGAACCCCGTATCTGGCCAACATCAATGCAGGTGCAGCTGCATCAACCAAAGACAGGCAGCATATTCCCCAGTGGCGATGGGATGAGCGATCATTCCAGTGAAGCGGACCCTGATCTCGCGCGGGCAGTGGATACCTGGAACGAAGGGAAGATTGTCAGCCAGAGTGGTCGGTTGAGAATGGAAGTGAACGGCAGGAAAGCAGGCGAAGTGAGCGGTGCGAAACCATCTTCTGGCAGCATTGCCTTGCAAAGCGAAGGCTCAGTTGTACATTTTCGACGAATTCGACTGCGTAAACTGCCGGTTGTCGCACCGGAAAAGAATGTTAACGAAGCACCCGAGAATGATGCCGACAGCGCCTGCGGTGAGTCTGTGATTCCATTGTCGCCAGGACCTCTGCATTGGTCCGTCAGTGAACGCGGCGGCAGGCAACAACGTGGAGGATTCCGGATAGGGAAACGTGGGGTCAAATAATGTAGGGTGGGACAAGTGAGCAACGCGAGCGCCGGCCCACCACGCCCCGCTTCGACTGGTGGGCTGGCGCGGCTTATCAGCCGCTGGTCCCACCCTACTGTTCCGCAATCCGGAATCTTCCACGCCACTGCCAGGACTGTGGTCACGACGAGGTTCAACTGATACCCTGAGCGATGATTGAGTGATATCTAAATTTCAGGTAAAGGACGAGGACGTGAAGGCTCTGGTAAAGCGACATGCCCAAAAAGGGCTCTGGCTGGAAGATGTTCCCGAACCCAAAGTGGGCGTCAACGACGTGCTGATCAAAGTGGATCGCACGGGAATCTGTGGCACCGATGTGCATATTTATGAATGGGATGCGTGGGCACAGAAAACAATCCCGGTCCCGATGGTCGTCGGGCATGAATTTGTCGGCGAAGTGGTTTCAGTAGGATCCAATGTCGTCGACTTTCATGCCGGGGAAGTCGTGAGCGGTGAAGGCCATGTCGTTTGCGGTCGTTGTCGAAACTGTCTGGCAGGCAGACGTCATCTCTGTGCGAAGACACAGGGGATCGGCGTTAACCGACCGGGCGCGTTTGCCGAATACATCGCACTGCCCATGACCAACGTGTGGCACCATGACTCTGCGATCGATCGTGACATTGCATCGATCTTTGATCCGTTCGGCAATGCAGTGCATACGGCATTGGCATTCCCAGTCCTTGGCGAAGATGTGTTGATCACTGGAGCTGGCCCGATCGGCCTGATGGCCACCGCCGTTGCACGGCACGCGGGAGCACGTTTTGTCGTCGTGACCGACGTCAATCCATGGCGTCTGGAACTGGCAAAGAAGATGGGTGCGACACGTGCGGTCAACGTGAAATCTGAAACGCTGGAAGACGTGCAGCGTGAGCTGGGTATGGCGGAGGGGTTTGACGTCGGTCTGGAAATGTCGGGCAATCCGTCAGCGTTTCGAGACATGCTGAAAAACATGGCTCATGGCGGAAAAATCGCGATGCTTGGAATTCCGTCAGAAGACATCTCAATCGACTGGAATCTCGTCGTGTTCAACATGCTCACGATCCATGGGATCTATGGTCGTGAGATGTACGAGACGTGGTACAAGATGACCGTCATGCTGCAGAGCGGGCTGGACATCAGTCCGGTGATTACACATCGGCTGCACTACACAGAATTTGAACAGGGCTTTGCAGCGATGAAGTCCGGGCAATCAGGGAAAGTCATCCTGAAGTGGTAGTTGAATCACTGCGATATGCTGTGCGCGGTCGGAAATGAGTCCGGCGAGCGGAGCGACGTTAGCACTTTCAAAGCGGAATTTAACGAATTGATTTACCACAGAGGACACAGAGGTACACAGAGAGCAGCAAAATCGCAGGAAGAGAAATCCTGACTCGATCGGAAGATGATGTGCATGTGACCCAGCGTCACTCTACTGCTCAGCAAACGTTGCGATTGTTGTTATTCTGAGAAGATTTATCCTGACCAGCAGGAGAGCACCTGGTTGAGTACAAAGTAGCCATCACTCTCTGAGTGATGAATTGCGATTGATTGGGATAAGTGCGGATCATCCAGAACGCGACTGCCTCAGTGACGCTTGTCTGAACTGGCCAAATGAATCGCATTGCGTCACTCAGAGAGTGACGACTACTTTGGATTGCGGGCGAAGCCCGCGGCAGGATTCCTCTGTGCTCCTCCGTGTCCTCTGTGGTAACAAATGTCTTAAAGCACGCTGGTTCAGTCGTTTCATTCAAATCCTGTTGTCATGCGGCGCGGACTTTGCATGGTTCGACAATCTCTCCACATGGATAACCGGCAAGTCGCAGGTCGCAAAATGCACGGGCCAATCGATCCTGAAGCGGCAGGTTGTCGAAATGATCAATCAATGTGCCTCCCTGATCAAAGGACGGATGAGTCAGGATCTCAATTGATACCCCTGAAAGTCGATCGGTTGATCGAAAATGCACGAAGTTTTCAACCGAGCCGAAGTAGTCTGTGCCTCGCAGTCCGTGGAACGCGACCCAGCGGTTGAAACATAACTTGGCCACGTATTTTGAGGATACGACGGGCAGCGAATCCATGTTCCGGGAGATTCTGAGATGCCGGATTCCGAGATGTTTCAGGACGGGCTGGATCGCCCGAAAAACCATCGGCTCATTGTGAACGTGCTGATGCGAATCCGCGTGCGTCAACGGGAGTCCTGCAGCACGACATCGCTGAATCTGAGCGCCGACCTCTGCGGCAATCATGGCGCGATCAGACTTCGAAAGGAGACGTGACCGGAATCGACGAAATCTGCCGGATGCGTCACACAATGCAGGATTGCTCTGCAATTCCGGCAGCAGAGGCCAGCCGTCGGTGAGATTCAGATGGACACCAATCCGGCCAGTCAGCTGATTGGAAATCGCCAGAGCACAGGCCTCATCAAACCCCGGCATGTTGGCCATGATTGTTGCACTGGAAATCAGACCGGAGTCGAAACACGCAATGATCGCCCGATTCACGGTCGAAGATTGTCCGAAGTCGTCAGCGTTGACGATAATCGTACCCGGTGGCACACTCATGCCGCCACTTTCTCATACGGATTTCCGATTTCAGTCTGATCGTCAATTGTAAACACGTCGGGGATAACGACGACTTCCTCAAATTGAAGTTCCAGCAGCTGTCGATCGTCTTCGGAGGTCAGACCGACAAATCCCAATTGTTTCAAGACGTCGCGAAGCGGTGCGTTGCGTGAGGTGACTCGCAATCGGGCTCGGAGTTGCTGATATCCGATATGCTGCTGCCGTGCTGCGTACCATTTCAGAAAAGTGGCCTCGACCATTTTCTGAGCGACGCGGCATGAGAGCACAAAATCAACCAGATACGGCCCATCGTCGGATGTTTCAAATGCAGCGAAACCCACAATCCCGTAGCCGCCGAAGTCATCAGCGACTTCGAAGCAGAAACAGTCGTGCTGCTCGGACTGCAACAGTCCATGAAAGTCGTCTGCCAGATAACTGCGACCAGAAAGATTAAACTGATTACTTCGCTGCAACAGTTCGATACAACGAGAATAGTCTGACGACTGCGGATGCCGAATCTGCAGCACCATGTGGCAACTCCTGAGGAACTCAGCATAATCGCCGCGCCACGATTGATGGATGCGTTTCCGCATGGCTTCCGTACGGTAACTCAAGCGTCGCCCGCGTGATTCGTCGCTCACTGGAACATCAAACGCCGTGTCATCCATAAGCGATGCACCGACCGCGGGGTCGAAGACGCGGACCTGAGGCAGAAGGTTGGTGATTTCACGCCGTTCGAACGGTGAATCGTCGATCACGGCAAGTGTATCGACGTTGATATTCAGTTCGTCCGCAATCTGCTGGACACTGCGACTCTTTGGCCCCCAGTGAATTGCGGGATACAGAAAGTAGTCAGCAAGCCCCAGTTGTTCGATTTTTGGCCAGGCTGTGTCGTAATGATTCTTGCTGACAATTGTCTGCAGAATGCCACGTTCATCCAGTCTTTTAATCAGACCGATCATGTCATCGTTCGCAGTCACACCAGCGGCACCTGCGTCGCCGATCACGCCGTGCCAAAGTGTGTTGTCCAGATCCCACGCCACACATTTGATTTTCGCGGCCGGGGCAGGATGGTTCGGAATCTCAGTCGATGGCTTTGCGGTACCGTTAAGGACCGGCGCAGAAATAGCTGTCGGCTTCCGGACGTGGAGCACGTTTTGAACGTGCTCGGCACGATGGAATCGTGCCCCACATATCTCTGCTCCATTGCTCAGTTGCGGGATCGAACTGAGTCCGTGACTCAGGCACACAAAATCCAGCCACGTAAAGACGAGCCGCACTTCGCGGTCATTTTCGATCGACAGGCGCAGGATGCCGGGCTTTTCAGCCGCCAGGGCGATCAGTTCTGCGGCGTCGAGATAATGTTCATTCCAGCCCGGCTCAATCTGCAGGCTGGTGCGAAACACGGGCACATCGGTCGCGAGTTCCAGTTGGATGCGAAAGGCCGTCGATTCGCTGGAGAAGCATTTTATGAAAAAGGCGTGGGGATTTGACTCACGCTGTGATAGCAACGCCGACTGATTCTCAAGCAGCTTGCGACGTGCCAGCGTAAACGCTCCATTGAGACGTCGTTTCGGTGACAACCGGCGAAAAACTCTCGCCGTATTGCTGACTACTTTCTCTGTCCAGTCCATCAGCGCGGTCTGGGTCCGAATAGTGCCAGTACCGAGCATCGCCAATCGTGCAGGCCAGGCGGTCTGCAGTTTTGCCCAGCGTCGAAATCGGATGTCCGCACCAAATCGGAATAAACCATGCACTTGTCTGTTTGGCATGATGCCATACACGAACCGAGCGCACTTCCGATCCGGGCGTGCGACGAACAGGGAACACGTCGCATAACATTGCGGCATCGAACATTCGACGCAGTGTTCTTCCCAACACAACAGGCCGACTGCTGTCACGGTTGGATCTGGCGGCGGGGCTGGCAGAGACTCATCGCCTCCTTGCCGCTTCCACGAGGTGGCATCCTGCCACGTCACTTGAAACACCGCACACTCCTTTGCGAACTTCGCACTTCATTCCACACGGCGAACCTTAGGTGCTTTCGAAAATCTGGTCAAGCAGAAGTTGCTTTGCACGTCGCCCAGTGCTTTGTCACGCATTTATTGATGGGTTGTGTGCCACTGGCTTTGCCAGTGCTCCCCATCTGCAGGAAGCGCTGGCAGAGCCAGTGGCACACGTCGAAAGACGTTTGACTGAGCACCAAGTGCAATTCTGCTTTCCCAGTCTCGCAGTTGGCATCACGCGCCGTCAATGTCAGCAAGGCCCACTTTGGGAGTTCACATCGCCTTTTCGATATAGAACGAGGCGGGATTGCGATCCTGGGTCAGAAAAGGACATGCGGCCTTTAGCTGCACATGGTGCTCGTGAAACAGGAAATTCAAGGCACCAATGATCTTCCACTGTGGATTGCCGCTCAACAATGCCTCCATCAAATACTGTTCGTTCCAGAGTCGAACCCTGTCGACAACCCATGCTTTGGGATAATCGCGCGGCGTGAAGATATCGTGAATGTGGACGATCACGCCTTTCTTCAGGATCGGCAGAATTTCAAGAAACTCACAAAGCACGTCGCCCTGAGGGCGAATGACATGGGATGAATCGATGAACAACAGATCTCCCGCTGCGAGTTGTTGAAACACTGCCTTATCAACTGCTTCAACCAGTTGGCGGCGTACGGTCACTCCGGATCGCTCGAGCCATGGCATTTCATAGGGCTCGATGCAGATGTGTTCGCAGTCATAGTTCGCCTGCGATCGTTTATTTTTACGAATCGCTTCGATGACCAGGAGTGTTGAGTTGCCGCTCCCGATTTCAACGACGCGTTTTGGCTTCCTGACACGAACAAGGTTATACAGAAACTCAGCGTCGCCGGCATCGAAGTATCCATTTCCGAAGCTGTACGTCAATTCGTCCCTTTTCGGAGCGGTAAAGGGCCTGAGCTCTTCACTGTACTGAAATTCCTTCAACAGGCTCAGTTGTTCTGCGACATTCATATCAATGCCCGGCAGATTTCGCGGTTGATCGAGCGGACGGGACAACAGGCTGAAATCGATCAACGGCTCGTAGTAATGATTCGTCACAGGAAAGACGCCGATTGCCGCGAGGATCCTGCGACACATCGGCATGTTATGCGCACCCGCTCGGCGCAGGAGTCTCATCAGCACGGCCGCAGGAATCAGCAAAGGAGCGAGAAGCAGGTCAAAGACAGGAAGCAAAGCCTTGCCGATTTTGTTCACAAAACTATCCTCTCATGATATGGAGCGTTACGATGCTGTGGCCAGGAACTTAGGACTGAGACAGAAATCAGTGGGGCACGATTCCATCGTGCCGAGCACGTTGAAAACGTGCTCCACGTCCGGAAGACGACAGTTATTTCTGCGCCGGAACTTAGTCACTTCGGCACCCACGACCCCCGAAGGCGTTTCAGGCAACGGTTGAAAATGTCGCGCATCATCGACTTGCAGATGCTGATTCTGTCCTCGCGCAGCAATGGATGCACATGCCATTTTGTTGGCTCATAGCCATAAGCCAGCATACCGTATTGCGCGATCTCTTCAACGGCTTGAATTTGAGCAGCCGTCAGTTCAGACCTGTAGCGTGCGACCCGGTTGGGGCTCAATGGTTCTGTGAGACGCGAGTGGTGCGACGCGGTTGCCACCTTTTCAAATCCCGTTTTGGACTTTGATCCACCCGCGGCATGCTGTGCGAGCGCTGCGGCTGCGTCCGCTTCGGTGCGGTTCAGAAACCTTGCCAAACCGGCAAACGTCGGTTCGGGTGCCGTACAGAGGTCTTCGTAGCGACATTCCATCCGCCGGTCTGCCGACACGACCCGCTCGGCCATCATCCAGCAACCCACATATAAATGCCATTCCATAGCTGCAACGACAAGATCGTCCGCTCCGAATCGCATTTTAACGATCGAACATACGACGTCCCGAGGGTCGCGAACCATGTGAATGAAGCGTGCGCTTGGCATAATTTTCTGAATTGCAGGTATTGACATCACGTAGAGCGGCGTATTATCTCCGATGAAAGACAGTTCATGCCAAGGCTTTGGAGAATCCAGTTGCCAGATATAGTGTATAAAAGCGCTCGCACCGTGAATGTCATTCTGTCCGCAAAATCGCTGAAAGTCTTCAACGCTGGCGCGATTCTCCCATTGGTTTTGTTTCAGCCACGAGTTCGTTTTTTCGATCAGCCGGTTCAGTGATTCCGGTTTGGTGATGTCCTGCAGCAGGGCCAGGTTCTGAGCGATGTACCCGGACTCTTTTGCGATTTGTACGCCTGGCAGATGACTCAAGAGCGAGGCGGTGATCGTCGTGCCCGATCGACCGCTGCCGAGGATGAAGACGGGTGTTGGATGCTGAGACATGCGTAGACAGACGGTTCAGAAGGACAGAAACAGGAAAGCGGGGACGAGTGACACACGATATCAAGGATTGTCAATTGACCAGCGTGTCGTAAGACATTTTTTACCACAGAGGACACGGAGGAAAACAGAGGAATCGCAAAAGGAGTTAGCCATGCAAATCCGTTTTCAAGCCCAAGGGGCTGGCCCTATGTCAGCCTGGGGCAACGCCCCAGGTTTCATGTAAAACAATATCTTATATAGCCCCAACGGGGCGATCCTAACTTCATTTCCTTTTAGTGCCGCCCCGTTGGGGCTCAATAACTCGTCTGGATTTCCGTCCTGGGGCGATGCCCCAGGCTGACATAGCGTCGGCCCATTGGGCCTGAATGCACCCGGTGGACTCGGTTTCGTTAACTGCGCATAGAATTGGGTAGCGTCAGCTCTTTGCGATTCCTCTGTGTACCTCTGTGTCTTCTGTTGTAAATCATTTCATTCGACATGCCGCTCACGCTGCCTTCCGACTCATGATACCGGTCTCATGGATTCTGCTCCATTCATATTCCCATGTCATCTCATCACTGGACATCAGCGCAATGGCGTTGCGGGAACACAGATCGAAGAGTGCGGTGTCCTCAGCAAGCTTCTGCATCTGTGTTGCCAGTTGTAGAGAATTCAGATCGCCGTCAATGAGCAATCCCACCTTTCGACCATCGATCCATTCTGGAAATTCTCCCACCCGCGTGCCAATCACCGGCAAGCCCAGAGCCAGGTACTCGAACAACTTTGTGCAATTGGTTCCAACCAGCTTGTAACGTGGTGTGCTGGCGAGCAGTGCCAGTCCGCAGCAGCGGTGTGTTGCGGTGAAATTCTGAAACTCCGCAGGTGTGACACCGTTGTGAACCGTAATCCCCGACATTGTCCGCAGTCGCTGGATCAGATTCGCGTCTCCTTCGCCGAAGACATGCAGTTCGGAATTCTTCTGAACGTGCTCCGGCAACAGTTGAAACGCTTCCGCCGCTGCGCCAACACCTTTTTCGGTGTAGACGCCACCAATATAGACGAAGCAAAGTTTACCCGTCGGGGAACGCGTGTGCCCGGATTCACGCCAGACGGACGCCGGGAAATTGTGGATTTCCAGTACCGATGGTTGCCATCGCTCCAGGTGGCGTTTCAGCGTTTGCTTGTCCATGTGAATACATGTGACAAGCGAAACCCAAGGGAGACAAATGCGATGAATTGAGCGTACGAGCAAACTGAAAACAAAGCACTTCAGCCGTGAGCCACTGCCTTCGAGCGTATTCATCTCGTAGTGGTCGTGTTCATCGTAAAGGACGGGAACGCGGCGAATGAATCCGACTGCGACGGCCAGCGGCAGCACGATCCAGTGAAAGCACATGACCGCCGACAACGTGGCTCCCTTGACCTGTCCGATATCGACGGACATTCGTCCGATGCGAGCAGGGACGGTTGGATTTTCAGACTTATCCAGGACCCACGCGCCTCGCGGCAATGCCCATGTCCGGATTCCCAGTCCATTGGACTGAATGCCTTCAAAAAACATCGCCATGCGTTTGTTGACGATGCGTGATCCGTTCACGCAGAGAACGTAGTGACTGGTTGTCGGCAACATGGGCAACTTCCCTGACCCATTGAATTCTATGTGTCGTGACTTTCCAAAGCATCGATCTTTTTGAATAGTCTTCCAAGGTCTGTCTTCAGGCCCAACGGGCTGGTCCTATGTCAGCCTGGGGCAACGCCCCAGGTTACATGCAAAACAATGTTCACATAGCCCCAACGGGGCGGTCCTAACCGAATATTCCTGTTAGTGCCGCCCCTTTGGGGCTCTTTGATTCGCTTGTGGGTTCGTCCTCGGGCGATGCCCCAGGCTGACATAGAGCCGGCCCGTTGGGCCTGAAATAACTGATAGCAAGCAAGGATTACGACGGTCAAAGCATTCTCACAGCGACTTTGCCGTGCCCTTCCTGCGCTGCAATCACTTCGTAGTTGCGCATATACGACGAGCAATAGTCATCAAATGCGCGAAACTCATGCATCGCGCTGTAAAATTCATCAAAGATGATGATAGTTCCTGGGACAATGATATCGTTCGCGCGACTCAGCACGTACATGGTCGCGGAGTAAAGGTCCGAGTCATTATGGATGATCAACTGTTTCGACGACGAGTATTGTTCCAGGAATGACGGCAGAGTCTGCTGAAACAGTCCTTTCACAAACGAAATGCGTCTGTCGTCAGTGAGAGGGGGCTTTCCGTCTGTGCTGAAGGTCCTGCTGCTTAAGGTTCTGGAAAAATCCTGCCAGTCCTCGGGAAGCCCTTCAAACGTGTCGAACCCCACAAATTGTGATTCTTCATTTCCATGGATACCACCGAAGTATTTTATGCTGTCACCCTTGAATACTCCAAATTCCAGATACACCATTGGCTGGTTGCCAATAATTTCACGGTTAATGAAATCGTACATCTCAGTCCTGTCAGCAAAGATCGGATGCTTTCCAACTTGCTTCTTTCGCCATGCTTCGAACTTTGGCTTGTAGGCAAGGAATCGGAGCCGATCAGAGTCAGGAAGGATTATCAATGCAATATGCCGGCAGAACTTCCGGATTGCGCCTAGCATAGAATCCATTCCTTGAAGTGACACATCGCGTTACATGCCTGTCAGGATAGTTCTCTCGAATTACATGATTTATGACAAGAGCAATTGTCAGGCCGCACGCGCAGTGCTGCGTGGTATCGCTGGCTTTTGAAAATGTTGGCGTGACCAAGTCATTCGATTCTCGAATTGGATGGCTGTGCGTGCTTCATTCACACACGCCGCCAACAGCAGCGTTATTCCAGGATAAGTCAGTGGCATGGCCGTCCATGAAAAAGACAGATAAGCCAGAATCGAGAGTGTGAGTACAAAACATTCGCGACTCCTGAGAATCGTCTTCCCCGGCAGCCACAGCAGCAGCATGACCAGCAGCGTAAAGACGGCACAGGACGGAATGCCGGTCTCCAATGCCACCTGCACAAAATTGTTGTGGGCGTGATAGATATCGATCACAGCAAGGGCCTTTTTCGGGCCACCCGGCCCCACGCCGAGCATGGGATGAGTTTTGATATGATCCCACGCCACGCGCCAGATCAGAGAGCGAGGCGTATCAGGGTTATATCCGACAAATCGGAGTCTGACGAGCAAAGTCTGAATGACTGAGTTTTGAATAATGTTGTCCATTGAAGCGCCTACTCCAATGATCATACCAACCACCAGGAACGCCATTCGCCTGTGGTTGAACAGGAAGTACAAGGTCAAAATGATCAACATCGCAGCCACGCCATTTCGTGACATCACGAGCACGACGGCAATACAATTCAGACAGATCAGGAGAATATAGGCCAGCTTTTTCTGTCCGGTTGATGCGTAGATGCGAGCGAGAATCAGTGGCAGCGTCATGTTGATCTCGGCTGCCATAGCGTTCGCACCTCCGGTCGGATTGGAAATTTGCCACGCCTTCAGTGGTTCGGCATTATATCCCTGGTACAGAACCCATCCTGTCAGCAGCACGTTTGTGCCCATCATCAGTTGCTGACAGAAACTGGAGAGATTCCTCGAAGAGAATGCCAGGCCAATGAGAGCCATGTACATGGACAAAACATGAATTGTACTCGGGAATGGTGACGTATTTGCTTCCGACGATACCAGGGCGATGAGAACCATGGAGATCGTCCCGATCAGAAAAACCGGGTAAACGCTGGCGTCTCGCCGAACAACTGTCGATGCGGCAAAGATCACGGTGGCGATACTTCCACCCACAATCGTGAAGTCATGCGACACGGCGGATGTCATTCCCGTGGTGATCAACGTGGCAAAGAGTGCGGCGATTGTGGTGGACATGGGAG
>CAMAVB010000050.1 GCA_945861465.1 Candidatus Kuenenia stuttgartensis | reverse complement strand
ATGGACATGGTTGGTCGGTTGCAGGAGAAACTGGTATTACAGGGAATCGGCTCCTCTTCGGCGTGGCAGAAAATCATCGAACAGGCCAATGTGCCGCTCGGCCTTTCGCTGACACTTCAGGACGACAGTTATCTCCCGACCGATGCCAGTGTCTTCTTCCTGCACGGCGTTCCGATCCTATCTGCGTTCACTGGCAATCACGGCGAATACCATACGCCCAGAGACACGCCGGAAAAACTCAACTACGAAGGTATTGCCAGAGTCGCCAACCTGATGAGTTTGGTTTGCCGATACCTGATCGCAACGGAACAACCTCCGATTTATGTCGCTCAGGAACGCCCAAAAGAGGGCCAGCGCCGAGCCGCTTTGCGAGCCTACCTGGGGACGGTGCCGGATTACGCACAGTCAGACGTTAAAGGCGTAATGCTGTCCGGCGTTGCCAAAGGCGGACCTGCCGAGGTCGCGGGAGTCAAAGGCGGCGATGTCATCATCAAGCTTGCCGGTAAGGCGATTGAGAACATTTACGACTACACGTACGCGATCGAAGCACTTAAGTCCGGCCAGGAAACAGACATCACGGTGCTGCGAGCCGGTAAAGAAATCGCCATGAAAATGACGCCTGGGTCGCGTGATTGAGTCATCGCAGGCGATTAATCGTAAGGTGCATGAAGCGGAGCGCAACGCACCTTTTTTTTGGAAAACGTGAGAAACTGGTGTGTTCCGCTGGCGCTGCACACACCCTACGTGAGTCAGTTCTTGCCAACCGGCAGATTCTGCCGCATGATCTCGAGAATTGACACTTTGCACGGACTCGTCAGCTGATTGCATCTGCCGGATTATAAGTTCCGCACGCCGTTTTAAGCTGTTCGACGTTGACCAACGCAAGATGGTTAGCGTACTTTTCAGAACATCTGCCGTTGCGAACTGGTTCAAACTATCAGCGTGTATACCAGTGTTTGCCTGAGGATTGGCACATGTGCGGAATTGTAGGATATGTTGGATTTCGGCCCGTGTCGGATCTGCTTGTAGAAGGTCTTCATCGGCTTGAGTACCGGGGATACGACAGCGCGGGGATCGCGGTCCTGCACGAAGGCGAACTTTCGGTGCGCAAGAAGGCCGGTCGCGTGCTGGAACTTGCCGGTCTGATTCAGTCGCAACCCATTCGCGGTCACGTGGGAATCGGCCACACGCGCTGGGCAACGCACGGAGCCACGACCGACCAGAATTCGCATCCACACCTTGGCGGCAACGGCGAGGTGGCCATTGTGCATAATGGTGTCATTGAAAACTACGACACGCTGCGCAAGCAACTCACGGCGATGGGATATGTGTTTCGTTCACAGACTGACACCGAAGTTGCCGCTCACCTGCTGGCACATAATCTTGAAGAGCAGATCCTGCTGGGTGGTTCCGCGTCGGACATTGAAACCTGTCTGCGGGTGGTTGAACTGACACTGGAAAAACTCAAAGGAACCTACGGCCTGGGCATCATGTTCCGGGACTGTCCGGACACTGTCATCGCGGCTCGTTGCGGAAGTCCGCTGGTGATCGGTGTCGGCAAAGATGAGTTCTTTCTGGCGAGTGACTCAAGTCCACTGGTGGGTTATACGAAAGAGGTCGTGTACCTGTCTGACCATGAAGTGGCCGTACTGCATCCATCCGGATTACGGATCGATCATCGCAAAACGGGCAGTGTGTTTCCCAATGTGCATGTGCTGGAGCAGGTGTCGGCCGACATAGAACTTGGCGACTACGAACATTACATGCTGAAAGAGATTTTCGAACAACCACAGACAATCGAGAACGCGCTCCGCGGACGTCTGGATTCAGATGAAGCGACGTCCGTGATGGGCGGTTTGAATATGACGGCGAAGGATCTGCGTCGCATTGATCGGATTGTGCTCACCGCCTGTGGCACGAGTTGGCATGCGGGGCTGGTGGGTGAATTCCTGCTCGAAGAATTTGCTCGTGTTCCGACCGAAGTTGAATATGCCAGCGAACTGCGTTATCGAAATCCCCCGATGAGCGACCGCACACTGGTCTTCGCGATTACGCAGAGCGGTGAAACAGCCGACACGCTTGCCGCGCTGCGTGAATGCAAACGCAAAGGACATCCGACGCTGGCGATCTGCAACACGGTCGGCTCCACCATTGCCCGCGAGGCCGACGGCGGCATTTTTCTGCATGCCGGCCCGGAGATCGGTGTGGCCTCAACAAAAGCGTTCACGTCGCAAGTCACCGTGCTTGCTCTGCTGGCGCTGTATCTGGGACGCATGCGACATATGTCGTATCCGGCAGGTCGCCGCATCATCGGCCAACTGCGTGATATGCCGGACAAGATCAGCAAGACGCTGCAGTGCCATGACAGAGTGCGTGAAGTCGCCGACAAGTACTGCCGCTTCAATAACTTTCTGTATCTCGGTCGGCTTTACAACTTTCCAGTTGCGCTGGAAGGTGCGTTGAAGTTGAAGGAGATCAGCTACATTCATGCGGAAGGCTATCCGGCTGCTGAAATGAAACACGGCCCCATCGCACTTGTGGATGAACAGACTCCAAGTGTCTTCGTGATTCCGCGTGGCGGCATCTACCCCAAGGTCGTGAGCAACATGGAAGAAATCAAGGCTCGCAAAGGTCCCATCATCGCCATTGCCTGCGAAGGCGACACCGACATCGCGCGCGTGGCTGATGATGTGATTTACGTGCCGGACGTTGAAGAGTACCTGCAGCCACTGGTTTGCGCCGTTCCATTGCAACTATTGGCATATCACGTGGCCCTGCTGCGTGGCTGCAACGTCGATCGTCCGCGCAATCTCGCCAAGAGCGTGACGGTGGAATAGTGGTGCGCTTTAAAAAGGGGTCAGGAACCAATAGCCAAATGGCCCGGAGGGTGCTTCGCACTATTGGTTCCTGACCCCTTTTTAAAGTCCGTGTTTTGATGTGTGCCACTGGCTCTGCCAGTGTATTCTGCAGATGGGGAGCACTGGCAAAGCCAGTGGCACACAACCCATCGATGCACGCATGAAAGAGCACTATTCCCGACTCAACAAGTGTTTCAGGACCGCTCGATTCGCTTCCGGAAACTGGAGGGATGCAAGTTCATCAAAACTAATCCAGCGAAATGGACTCACGGGAGTTGCATGATCCGGCAGGCCGGGGGTCAGCCCGCAGCGCCAGAAGTGCAGTTCGACGTCGCCGTGCGGGTACGAGTGTTCGATAGTCGCCAGATGATCGCGCGGGATGATGATTAACCCTGTTTCTTCCTGACATTCACGCACGGCGCAGGAGCGAGGCGTTTCATCGATTTCGCACTTGCCCCCCGGAAATTCCGCCAGCCCTGGCAAAGGCACATCCGCCGCGCGTTGACCGACAAGTATTTTTCCGGCCGATTCAACAACCGCAATTCCAATTCGAACGGCCCCCTTCATGTGGTGTAAGCTCCAGTAAGTCAGCGGTTTTCGCGGGTTAGGACGGGCGCAGAAATAACTGTCGTCTTCTGGACGTGGGGCACGTTTATAACGTGCCTGGCACGATGGAATCGTGCCCCACTTATTTCTGTCTCAGTCCTTAGTGAGAGTTCAGGCTCAACCGCCTCAGTTGCGACTGCATGCAACAACTCTTCGCCGTGCTCATTCAATAATTGCCGAGCATCACGCAAAACCGGCAAACAGTCGGAATCCAGCGACGGAAGTGTGACACGTTTCATCACCTGGTTCAGTCGTCCCAGCAGCCGCGTGTCGTCGGCATAGTCGTACAGGAATTTTGTGATTCGGAACTGCTGTACGAATCCAGCCAGTCGATCCGTCGTCCGCGTGGCCACTGCATTCACCGCTTCCTGGATCTGCAACTCTGAAACCTGAGACAAAGCGGCATAGTAGACGTCAAGCACCTCAGAAAACTGCCGGGCAATAAAATCATCGAGCAGCAATTCGATCACGATGTGACCAAGCAACGCAGGCCGATGATCGAAACGATCAGGCATAATTCTGCGAAAACGCAATGACAATTCCGCCTCGAGCATGACGAATCGTACCGACCGATGAAACAAATCGTCGTCGTGCAGATGCTGCAACATGCCTTCTGCAATCGTCCGCAGATCTGCATCCAGCGAATCCAGGTGTTCATGAATCCTGCGACTCCGCACGCGGACACGGCGATCTGCAACGCTCAACCAGTCCGGTACCGCCGTTCCGGCAACCATCAAAGGCGAATCAAGGAATCGAAATCCGTGCGCAAGATAATTCATAGCGGGATTTGAATGGCTTTCCTCCATTTCTGGAAGCCCGATCTGTTCAATTTCACTATGATCCGGGTTTCCTGACAGAAATTGGACATTTCCACGGGCAGACAGACGTGAACAGCAGAACCGTGTCCATCGACGCACATTGGCGACATCCTCACTGGATCGTGCATACCCAGATCATGCTCAATTCTTTCCGGCACTTTGTCGGTCGTGAGCTGATCGAACGTACGGGCGATGCCGAAGCAGAAGCACAGCTCGTCTTTGAGGCTCCTTTCGTCGTTGTCTCGCACGGAACTCAGGACGATCCAATCCTGAACTACGGGAACCGAACGGCGTTAACGCTGTGGGAAATGGACATTCCGACATTGACCTCCACTCCGTCACGCCTGACCGCCGAACCCATGCACCGCGATGAACGGGCTCAACTGATGACTCGTGCGGCACGAGACGGTTTTGTCGATGACTATCGCGGCATCCGCATCAGCAGTTCCGGAAAACGATTCCTGATCGAACAGGCAATTATCTGGAATTTGATCGATCCTGAAGGACAACGTGTCGGCCAGGCAGCGACCTTTTCGCACTGGAAGCCGTTGTAGTCTCATTTAACCGCGTGCCCAGCGGGCCGCGATTGTTCTATCTGAAATTTGAGATTTGAAATTTGAAATACGCAGCGCGGGGCGTTGCCCACGCGGTTAAACGAATGCGCCATCCTCGACCGCATGCGGTACAGCAACTGGCACTGACAGCCGCTTCATCTGGAAAGGCTGACACAACATCGCCTGCCAAGGCCGCCCACATTGTGAACCTGCGCCAAATGTAGGGTGGGACAAGCGACAGCGCCGGCCCACCAATCATTCGATCTGGTGGGCTTGCGCTCCGCTGGTCCCACCCTACAAATTTGCAAATTGGCCAGCCGTGTTCCCCTCACTGGGCATTGAAGCATAACGGCCCTCGATCATCCAGCGGCGGTGAGAGAGTCTCCACCGCCGATACTTCGGATGTCGCCGCGCCGATGCATCGGATTGTTCGTTGCTTTCCCTGCCAGATCGGTCTTCCCGACGCTTCGAGCCGCAACTGAGCATCTCGCAGGTAGGCAGCGGTGTCGCCATTGCAGTCAGCCAATATCTTGCGCCTGGCCGCGTGAAGTTCGTCGAGAATTGCGTTACGTGTCATTATGAACCACCGAGAAATTCTACCGGCGTGCAAATCAACATTCCAGAAAGTCCAAGTTCATCAAGCAATCTGTAAACACGCGGTAGCTCATGGGCGTTGGCGATATGTGTACAGTTTTGCGTCAGCAAGTATTGTACTCCAGCCAAAGCAGCCGTGGCTATATGTAACGCATCGATTCTCGCTTGAGGGGGCATCATGGATCGAGAAACGATCTCATCCGCGACCAAGCCGTCAAGGTGCCTGTCACCACATGCCACACTGAGCGGCAGACAGGATCTTATCCGGTGACGATCGGTTTGTTGCTCGATGTTGGGGCTGTCGGCGTTGAATCGGAACTTACGCACAGGAGAACTCGCTTGCGGGCCTTGGCCGAAAGGCTGCAATGGCGAATCCGCAGTCGCATCCTTGGCCATTCAATCGCCGAGTTCAGCTTTCGATCGATCAAACCCACCCCCTCACCACATCGTCAATTCAAGTGACTGGCACTGGCATCATTCCTGAGGCGATCGACGATATGCCCTGTTGCCATCGAAAACGTCTTGCCACCCGCACAGCGAGAAATGGTCACAAACTTAGCATTCGGAAATGCATTCGCAACAACTAATCCACTTTCGTCTGGAACACCACATGTCAGCATGGCGTTCCCTGTGTTTCGATCGGTGTATGTCGCGATGCAGTTTTCCGCGAACGAGCTAAGTCCACTAGATTGCCCCTCGTGTATTGAGGAAGGCAGCGGGATTGGGGCAATCGCGATGATATCCTCAGTCGTCCACCATTCCTCAATTGGGCCCTTCGGCCATTCGTATACGACAATCAGAGTGCCGAGCCCAGCTCTCAATCGATCAACGAGTTGTTCCGCCGTAAGAAAGCGACCCGCCGCAGCAAGCTCCCGTTTCATGTGACGAAAGCGGATCACATCTCGTACGAAATGTATCGCCGTGATTGGTATTGCGGCACGCATGAAAGCCACAAAGCAAAACGTGATAAGCACGATCACAAGTGGATAAAATAGCCACTCCCACCAGACGACTGGCGTGTCATCGACTCCGAATCGGATTAGTGGTAGACGTGGTGGCATAACTTAATACTTATCCCGCCAGTAGCCGGGGAAAAGTTCTTATCAGCGGTTTTTTCACGCTGTGGCTTGAGTTTTATCGCGGCGCGGGATCTGTGGCAAGGATGCTGACATTCACAGTCTGCCAGGTATTGACCGTGCGGAAACTGTAGGGTGTGACAAGCAACGCACAGGCACACCGTATCACTGACATGGTGTGCCTGCGCTGGCGCTTGTCACACCCTACAAATTTACAAACTGACCAGCCACAGTTCCCAGGCCACGACGCGGGCTCGTCCCCGTCGAGTCATGATCACAACCAGACGAAGATCTCAGTGCTGACCAAGCCACCATGCGGCTCGCCCGCATGGAGCCGTGATCCCGCTCATCATCGCTCTACGGGGACGGGCCCCGCAGTGGCGGAAAGACGACGGTCTTTCTTGATCTTTCTGGTGATGATCAGTGCTCGACGGGGGGGCAAGCCCCTTCGTGGCAGGAAACAGCAAGCCCGTTCGCCCACGTCAATCAGTCCTCAATGACATGACGCTGAATCCAAGTTCTCTTCACCGTTCGTTACTCAGTAAAAACGTAATCACGTCGGCGATGTCCTGTTGAGTCAGCGCGGTGGCGAGGCCGTTGGGCATGGGGGAGACACTCGACGGCACGATCTCGGCAATGTCCGCTCGTGAAATATGGTGCGTCTTCTGAGCATCGACCGAGATTACGATTTCGTTGCCGGTTTCACTTGTCACAATGCCACTCACGACGCGGCCGTCGTTCAGTTCAACCGAGACGGATTCATAGCCGCGCACAATGCTGATGCTCGGGAACATCATCGCTTCCAGGAGGTCGCGGCGGTTTCGAGCACGCCCGATGCTGGTCAGATCCGGACCCAGCCGTCCGCCGCCGTAACCAAGTTTGTGGCACGCATTGCAGGCAGCTTTCTTACTCATAAAGACCTCATGCCCGCGGCGCATGTCGCCTTCCGGCAATGTGGCCAGCATCGTTTCCAGCATCGCCGTTTGTTCTTCCAGACTCGCATTCAGCAGGCGTTGCAGCTTATGACCTTCGGTCTGCACGGATTCAGGATATTTCTTCAGCAACTGAGTGATCAAATCCGCTCTCAGCCCCCGCAGGCCCCTGGAATTTGTCAGTGTGGCCAAAAGCTGCATTCCAAAGGCTTCGGAGGCGTCGCGTTCAAACGCAGGCAGAAGTTTCGGCAGATCCATCGGGCCGATCTGTTTCGCTGCGGCCAGCAATGCGTGCAACTGTTCCGGCGTGTGTGCTGCGAAAGCCAGACAGTTGCACGCCGCCGTGCGATCATTCAGTGCCTGATCGCCAGTGATCATCGCCAGGAGCAGTTGAAATGTGCTGTCATCCAACGCTCGATCCGGACCGGCGGCGCTCAATGCTGCGAGCCGAGTTTCAGCAGGCAACGTTGCCCTTGCAGCAACGATTGCCAGCGTGTGCTGTAATTCAGGATGGCCTTCTTTTGGCAGTGGCAGACTGCGGACTGCCGCGACAATGGTGGCGACGCTGGAATCGTTTGCCTGTGCAAGTTGATGGTTGAGTGCATCCAGCCATGCTGCCGGCGTGGCCGAAAGCGTCGTGCGTGCAATCGCTTTGAGACACAATTCCATCGCCGGATCGCCGTCCGCTTCCAGATGTCGCAGCAGAAGCGTCTGGATTTCTGATGACTCCGCGAGTGATGCAAGCAGATCGATCGTAAGTTCCATATCTTCAGGCGACAACGCAGCGACCTTCGCGAGCCGCATGTCAAAGTCTCCGGCGAGTGACATACCCCAATCCGGATGACGTCGCACGATCCAGACAGCTGTCGCACGGAGAGCCGCGTCTTTCGCATTCATGCGTGACAGGACATCTTCGGCCGTCAGACCGCCATCCTGCATTTGATCCAAAGCCACCATTGCCGCACGCTGCATTTTTTTCGACGCCGATTTGAGACCAGGTCGAATTTGCTCCGGGGCACCTGTTTCGATCATGGCGTAGATGCAGGCGTGTTCTCGAATGCGTTCTGCAGCAATTGCAGGAGCCCCGGAAGCGTCCGGTCCGGCGGATGTGAGAGAGTCGGCAATTTTCAGGATCGCAGCGACACTTCCTGGGTCGCGAATTCGCCCTACGGCTTCCGTCGCCGCGCGGGCCGGCCCAGCGTCGTCGGAATCAGCAATCTGAAGCAATTGCGGCAGTGCATTCCTGTCGCGCCACAGCCCGGCGGCATGCGCTGCGGCTTGTCGCACTGTTACATCCTGATCCTTCAAGGCAATTGCGACGGCCGCGCGAGCTGTTTCCGCATCGATTCCTGCCAATGCCCAGACAGCTCTGCCACGTACGATGGAGGATGCGTGTTGGGATACAATGTCAGACAGCGCGGCGACGGCGTCTGCTGCTTGAGATCGCAGCATCGCGGTCGCTCGTCGCTGAACAAACAGGCGATCATCGGAAAGCAATCCGGCCAGCGTCTTCGAATCAGCAGTACTCCAGGCGATCTGCAGTCCCAGCGGATCGGTGACAGGTTTTGGTTTTGCATCTTTCCTGCGGACGCGATAAATGCCGCCCAGCACATCGGGTTTTGCGAGCTGCGATGTCGGACAACAGACTTTGTACCAGCCGCCAGTATCGACAATCAACAGGCTTCCGTCTGCGTCTTCAAAGACGTCCGTCGGGTGAAAATCCGGATGATCGCAGGCCAGAAAATCGGTATCGACGGTATCAAATGTCGGGCCGTTCGGGATCAGTTCGTGCCTCACGACTTTGTGCAGATTGAAATAGCAGGCGAACAGGTTGTCGGTCGCCGTGCCGTCATACAGGGAATGACTTCCGGCAATCAGGCCACACGGAGCGGCCGCGCCCTGATGATTGAGGACCGGCATGACATCGCCCGTCATGGCATGTTCGTAAATGGAATCATGCTTCTTGCCGTAGACTCCGCCGTAGATTGCATGAATCAGACCATCGCGGTGACCGGCTTCAGGGTGTTGAAAGAACGTGCAACTCAGAAACCGTTCGCCATTCGAATGGAACGCGACGTTGACGGGATTGTCCATGCCGCCGGTCAGGACCACCTCCATTTCCGAACCATCTGGTCGCGCACGGAAGATGTGAGACGAATGAGTCACAAACTGCGATTTGTTGGCCAGGGCATGCTTCTGCTCCGCAAACGCGCCTTTGCACCAATAGATGCGACCGTCATGGCCGAGATACGGCCCATGCAGATCATTGCCGCAGCCAGTGAGCGTCGTGCCATCGAACCAGACTTCGCGCTTGTCGGCCTGACCGTCGTCGTTGGAATCCGTAAACTTCCAGATCTCGGGAGGTGCAGCCACGTACAGCGACCCGTCGTACCAGAGACACCCTTCCGGGAACATCAGTTTGTCGGCAAACAGTGTACTGCGATCATAGATGCCGTCGCCATCAACGTCTTCCAGTCGCCGAATGCTGTGAGGCTTTTCGGCCAGTTGCTTTTCGGCCCGTTCCGACATTCCACCTGAATCCGTGACATACATGCGGCCTTTCTCGTCACGGGCCACAGCAATCGGGCGTCCAACGAGCGAGGGATCCGCAGCGAGTTCCACTTCAAAGCCGTCGGGAATCCTGAGCGTCCGCACACCAATGACTGTCTCACCAGCCTCAGAGCACTGCGAAAGCAGGAATCCACCGAACAGGAGCGTAAAGAACGGTTTCATGAAAATGCCTTTCAGAGATTCAAGGGTGGCCTCAGGCTGAAGAATATAGCAAATTCACGCTGACCGTCGAATCGTCCGATGTCAGGGAAAAAATGCAGGACAGTTTGAGGTTGAACAAAGTGCTGACATACTTCGACCAAACCTGTGGCGACGTGGCCGTTTTTGCTCTGCCCGGCGCAGGGAGACCGTACTTCTGAAATATGATTCCGCGACCATGTCCAGTCTTGAAATTGTTCTTCATCCACACCCGGCACTGCGCTGGAAATCCAAAGACGTTGCACGGATCGACGCTGGACTACGCGCGATGGTTGAGCAGATGTTTGAATTGATGTATTCCGCTCGGGGAATCGGCCTGGCTGCGAATCAGGTGGGTCTGCCGTATCGACTGTTTGTGATCAATCCTGCTGGCGACAAAGACGAAAAGGACCAGGAATTCGTCTTTATCAACCCTCGGATTACGCGAAAGAACGGCAGTGAGACAGATGAAGAAGGCTGTCTGAGTCTGCCGGAAGTTTTTGGACCTGTCACCCGCGCGACAAAAATCGTCGTGGATGCGTTTGATTTGAATGGTCAGCAATTTGAATTGGAACTGGAGGATCTGCCTGCCCGAGTGGTGCAGCATGAATACGATCATGTCGAAGGCATCTTGTTCACCGACCGAGTGCCCACAGCGGCACTGCAAAAAATTCAGCCACAGATCGCAGATTTTGAATCGCAATTCCGCAATCGTCAGAAAGAAGGGCTGGTCCCATCGGACGAACAAATCAAGGCCAAGCTGCGAGAACTTGAAAAAGCCAGAACGTTGTAGAATTCCTGGGGCGGTGCCCCAGCCCGACATAGCATCGGCCCGTTGGGCCTGAATGCGCTGTTTTCAACGTTTGCTCAGTCATTCTTCTGCCGCAGCCGGGCACTGACGCGATTCAGCAAATGCAATTCGGCGATCGACAAAGCGTCCCGACCCCGCGTGTGCAGCTTTGCCAGCACGCGGTCCAGTTCGTCGTGTTCACGCAGCTCCAGCTCGCGTTCACGAAGGTCCTGTTCCGATTCACGGCGATTCTTCCAGCGCTCGATCACGTTGCCGGTAATCACATTGCTGGTAATGTCGTCGTTATTGTCGTCTGATTCATCAACATCTGCTGCAGCGCGTACCAGATCCGGATCGCCTTCAGATGGATCGAAATCGTTACCGGCACGATCGGATTCAGAAGGTTGAAAATACTGCACCGCTTCCTGAACATGCAGCAACAGCAGAAATGCTGAAAGTGCAGCCAGACCACTCAGGTCAAACACAAATCCTGCCAGCAGCCCAAAAATGCTCAGCACAAGTCCGGTTCGCAGGAGTGTGTCGCGTGATTCAATTATGGAAAATCGGCGTGACAGAAAATTCTGAAGCACATATCCTGCGGCCAATGGCCGGATGGGAATCAGGTTCGCGCACGCGATCACCGTATTCACAAGAAAAACGATTCGCAGCAGCAGAATCATCATGCTGTCCGACGCCAATCCCTGCCAACAGGTTGCTGGATTCAGCAGCGTCAGAATCTCAGTCCGAGTGTCAAGTTGCGAAACCGCTGCCACTGCCAGAACCAGGTTGACGCCGGGTCCGGCAAGGATGACGAGTGAACTAGTCTTTCGAGGTGTTTCACCGAACAGCCCGCCGAACGGCCACAGGATTCGTTCGGGACACCGCAGCTTCATGTGATGGGTGAGCCACAGATGAGTCATCTCATGGACGCAGATACTGAGAAACAGAATTGCTGCAAACAACAGCGACGTCGTCAAAGTCTGTACCCGCCAAACGACAGCGAGCACGACGATCAGTACGAGAACACTTAGCCGGATTCGGGTTCCCAGAAAGCGCCCGAGCGGAACGGCGAGAGAAAAGAGACTGTCTGTTGCATTCATCCCTTGATTCTACAAATTCGCAGCGACAAGAAAACGGTTCTTGTTTCATTTTTTCATCGTCGCTCAACAATTTCTTAACGCGGGAGTATCATGCCAAGTCCAATTTTCTGCGACAATGTCGTGGAAACATACTTTGAATCGTGGCTGGAATCATCGATATGAATGAGTCTGGTCTTGTCGTCAATTTGACGGCGCGGTCTCGTCAGATTGATCTCGTTCGTGACGCGGTTCGGTGTGGTTCGTGCTCATGGCTTGCTTCACCAACAAGGAAAATTCAGTGATGTGGTTGCTACTTGCCACAAAACCGAAAGTGTGACTTCCGACATCGAGTGCGAGCAGGTATTTTTCGGTGAGACATGAACGTTCCGAGCCCAGCGGAAATCATGGCCCTAAGTGTAAAACTCAGAACGCAACGGTATCTTGTGAAATGACTGATCCAGCCACGTCCGTCCATCGCGATTTTGTGCGCCAGATCGTGGAAGACGATCTTGCGTCCGGCAAATGGGGCGGGCGAGTGAACACGCGATTTCCTCCTGAGCCGAACGGCTATCTGCACATCGGGCACGCGAAGTCCATCTGCCTGAATTTCGGCATCGCCAAAGAATACGGTGGAAAATGCAATCTGCGGTTTGACGACACGAACCCTGAAAAAGAAGACACTGAGTACGTTGATTCCATCATGGAAGACGTGCGCTGGCTGGGCTTTGGCTGGGAAGATCGGCTGTTCTACGCATCGGACTATTTCGAACAGATTTATCAGTGGGCCGAGCACCTCATTCGTGACGACAAAGCGTACGTCTGCAGTCTGCCGCTGGAAGAAATCCGAGCCGGACGTGGATCGGCATCCGAACCGGGCACCGACAGTCCGTACCGCAGTCGCTCCGTTGAAGACAACCTGGACCTGTTCCGTCGCATGCGGGCCGGAGAGTTTCCGGATGGGGCTCATGTGTTGCGGGCAAAAATCGGCATGTCGGAAAAGCACATGCTCATGCGTGATCCGATCATGTATCGTATCCGCCACACGGAGCATCATCGCACGGGAAGTCAGTGGTGCATTTATCCGACGTACGATTATACACACGGACAGTCGGATTCGATCGAAGCCATTACGCACTCGATCTGCACGCTGGAATTCGAGAATCATCGACCGCTCTACGACTGGTACTGCACAGCGCTTGGCATACATCATCCGCAACAGATCGAGTTCAATCGACTGAATCTGACCTATACGATGATGAGTAAACGCCGGCTGCTGGAACTCGTTCAGGGAAACTTCGTCACAGGGTGGGACGATCCTCGCATGCCAACGATCTGCGGCCTGCGTCGGCGCGGTTACACACCGGAAGCCATTCGAGCCTTCTGTGCCTATGTCGGAGTCACCAAGAACAACGCGATGACGGACATGGTCGTGCTGGAAAACCATATCCGTGAAGATCTGAACAAACGCGCTGAACGGCGAATGGCCGTGTTGAATCCCATCAAGGTGGTCATCACAAATTATCCGGACGATCAAACAGAAGAACTCAACGCGATCAACAACCCTGAAGACGCCGCGGCGGGCAGTCGCAAGGTGCCGTTCAGCCGGGAAGTGTACATTGAACGCGAAGACTTCATGGAAGATCCACCAAAGAAGTTTTTCCGCCTGTCACCGGGCAAAGAAGTGCGTCTTCGCTGGGCTTATTTTGTGACCTGCACCGATGTGGTGAAAGATGCATCTGGCAGCATCACGGAGATTCGCTGCACCTACGACCCGGCGACAAAGGGCGGCGACGCTCCGGACGGGCGTAAAGTGAAAGCCACGCTGCACTGGGTTTCTGCGAAACATGCGGTGAAAGCAGAAGTGCGCATGTACGACCACATGTTCGTGAAAGAAGATCCGGATGACGTTGCCGATCCTTCGCTCGACTGGAAATCCAACTTTAACCCCAATTCACTGATTGTGCTCGAGAGTGCGATGCTGGAACCGACTCTGGCAAACGGCAAACCGGGTGATCGATTTCAGTTCGAGCGCATGGGTTACTTCTGCGTCGATGCCGACTCGACTCCGGGCCGATTGGCCTTTAACCGTACAGTGACTCTGAAGGATCAATGGACGAAGGAACAGACAAAGGGCTGACTTCGATTTCTGTCGGTGTCGAAAAGGCTGCCCCGGACGAATTCTATGTGTCATGATTTTCCAAACCGTCATCGGTTTTGAATAGTCTTCCAGGATCTGTCTTCAGGCCCAACGCGCTGCTCCTATGTCAGCCAAAGGCAACGCCCCGGGAATTAGATGATACCGAACAACCAAGCCCCATCTGGGCGGCCCTACCACGATTTGCCGGATTAGGGTCGCCCCTTTGGGGCTCAATACCTCGCTCGTATTTCCTACCTGGGGCGATGCCCCAGGCTGACATAGGGCCAGCCCGTTGGGCCTGAATTCCGCCTGTACCTTGGGTTTTTAAACTGCACATAGAATTCGGTAGAGTCAGTGAAATGGAAATTCCTGATCGGGAGGCGGCGGCTTCATGAATCGAAACTCAGCTTCACGATCAATGGAATCAGCAACAAGGGTTTCTATCGTTGCGATGTTGCAGTTCGCAGTTGGAGTGACGATTTCCGTGCTCTGCTATCCAGGTAAGGACCGCTCGAGAAATAACTGTCTCTTTTACACCCCTCACCCCGCCCTCTCCCCTTCGCAGGGGAGAGGAGGATGCGGTCAATTATTTCTCGAACGGTCCTAAGTCTTTCTGCGTCCAGAGTATTTTGTCATGATCAGTGTTCTCGTGCTTATTCCAACTGCGTTCGAACTGGAGAAATTGCAGCCACTTCTTGCCGATTCTGTCAGGCGTGCTGATGGCGTGATACAGACATGCGGTTTTGGGCCGATTTTGGCTGGGATTCGCACGGCGCAACTGCTGGCAATTTATCAACCGCGAGCAGTCATCCTCGTCGGTATTGCGGGAGCACTGGGGCCGCAGTTGCCGGTCGGGACCGCTACGGAATTTTCGAGAATTGCGTGTTACGGAATCGGGGCTGGCAGCGGTTCGGAATTTGAAACAGCGAGCGAACTCGGCTGGCCGCAGTGGACCGATCCGGAGTTCGGTGACTCGTTCGGCGATGTGATCGAACCGGCGATCGAACCAGATCCCGGAGAATCCGCGGACTCAATGCTGCTCACCGTCTGCGCGGCATCGGGCTCCACCGAGGATGTCGCGTTCAGACTCAACAAGTTCCCGCATGCGGTCGCAGAAGACATGGAAGCATTTTCCGTCGCGCTGGCGTGCAGGATGGCCAGAATCCCGCTGACCGTAATCAGGGGAATTTCAAATCGGGCAGGCGATCGTGACAAGGCCAACTGGAACGTCTCTGCCGCGCTTGAGGCCGCAGCGGAACTGGCTGCGTTGAGGATTTTGACATGACCAGAATCCATCTGGGGATCTCCACATGCCCTAATGACACATTTGCCTTCCACGGCCTGTTGACGCACAGCGTCGATTGGAGAGGGCTGACATTTGAAGTCGAGTTGATCGATATTCAGCAGCTCAATGATCGTCTGTTCGCCGGTGATTTCGATGTCGCGAAGACCAGTTTCCATGCCGCCCTGCTGCTGGCCGACAAAACCGTTGTGCTGCCATCCGGTTCAGCTCTGGGATTCGGCGTCGGTCCGTTGCTGCTGTCGGCTCGGGCCGGAGAGCGGCCTGAAAGCTCCGAACAAGTGACTCTGTGTCCTGGTCAGCATACGACGGCCGCTCTGCTGTTCCAGTTGTTCTATCCGCGCACCACCGAGGTTCGGCATGTCGTGTTTTCGGACATCATGCCAGAGCTGAAACATGGTCAAGCCGACTTTGGTGTCTGCATCCACGAAGGCCGTTTCACCTGGCAGCATGAGGGGCTGGGACTGGTGGAAGATCTCGGCACGCGGTGGGAACAGGAAACATCGTGCCCCTTGCCGCTCGGAGGCATCGTCGCACGACGCAGTCTGGACCCGAATATCATCGCAACCGTGCAGGCCGTGATTCACGATTCCCTGCAGCTCGCTCTTTCCGACCGCAGTCTGCCGCTGCCTACGATGCGCAAGTACGCTCAGGAATTCGATGATAACGTGCTGATGCAACACGTCGATCTGTACGTGAATGATTGGACCGTGGAACTTGGTGACGTCGGCAAGAATGCTCTGCGACAATTGTCCAGACTCGCTCACGGGATCGGGCTGATTCCGGCTGAGAGCGTCGAATTGCACGTGTTCGACAGCTGACGAAGTCGAACGACTTTAAGTCCCTGTAGGCCGGACCAAGCGGAGCGCCGTTCCGGCAATTGCCAGACACCTGCCGGAACGGCGCTCCGCTTGGTCCGGCCTACCCCAAAATCAAGTCCTGCCAAGGCTCATCGTCAACCTGTTCAATCAGAGTCACAGAACGAAACGTTGCCGTGAATGGTTTGAGTTGGCTGGCAATTTCGCCAAACACGAAATCGGAACAACTCCCGTTTCGCGGATGAACTATCGTAATGTGTGGAATGTGTTTCCGTGGCAGCGAATTCCGGGTCGAAAGCAGCAAGCTTCGCAAAGCGTCGTACGATTCTGTTGAACCAGTGGCCGGGAGGTAAACCAGATTGTCGTCGCGAACCGGAAGACCAAAACTCAACGTCACCTCGATTGTGCGCAGGTCAGATAACCGCGATGCAAACTTGTCCCAATCGCTGACTTCGTCCTCGCGGCAGAGCGTGACATGCGCTCGAATCAGCTCAAACTGCACCGGATTGAAACGCGAGCGAAGCGATTCGATTGCAGTGCTGTCTGGCAATGGCAGATAAAGAGTCGCCTGACGTCGAGCGGTCATAGATTACCTTTCCTGAAAGCATCGATCTCCGGGATCGAAACATTGGCAGCGGCAGCGATCTCACAGATTTTCTGCCATGTCCTCTCGTCAACGTCGATCCCTGACCGACTGCGTTCCGCGCGTGCCTCAGCTTCAGGCTCGCCGGGCAACTGGATTCTGTCAAAGCCGTCCTGAAGTCGACTGGACTTGACCCACTCGGCGAGATTTCCGAGTTCGCTGCTGACAAATTCCGTCCCGGCAAAAGCCGCTGGATCGAGCAGAAACACCATGAATCCGTTGGCCACGCGTTCCACACCGTCCTTGCTGCAGCCCGCACCGGTCATTGCTCCTGCAAAGACTTCGCATAGCATGGAAAGGGCAAACCCCTTGTGACCAGCCATCGGAAGGAGTGCCCCTGGCGGACTGGCATAGTACTCTTCCGGACTTGTCGATGGTTCGCCGTTGCTGTTGACGAACAATCCTTCGGGCATTGAATCACCATGGCTGCGGGCCACTTTGATCTTTCCCTCAGCGATTGTCGATGTCGAAATATCCATCATGATCGGAGGTCCATTCGGTCGTGGAGCTGCGCCGGCGAGCGGGTTTGCTGACAGCCGTCGTTCACAACCTCCATACGGAGCCACCAGGACTCCGCTTCCGTGCGTATTCGTCAAGGCAAAGCAGACAAGTCCCGCGCTGGCAGCCTGTTCCATGAACTCGCCAATGCGTCCCAAATGGCCTGATCGTCGCAGCGACAGAATACAGGCTCCGTCGGCCTTTGCTTTCCTGATGCCCAATTCCATCGCCTTGCGACCAATCACCTGACCAAATCCAAAGTCTCCATCGAGGATCAGGATACAAGGCTGTTCGCGAACGACAGTCAGCGTTCCATGTGGATTCACCCAGCCGCGCTTTGTCCATGCGACATATTCAATGATGCGAATTACGCCATGCGAATCATGCCCTGACAGGTTCGCCAGCACGAGCGACTCCGCGACCATGCGTGCCACATCGGGCGGCAACTCACTGGCCTCAAAAATCAACGTCGCGAAATCTGTCAGTGTTTCAGGATCCAGTCGCGGCATTGGGTAGTACCTTCAGAGGGACGTAGTCAACACTATACCAGTTGAGCGATCGGCGATCCGTGCGGCAGAATGGAAATCGGGCGGCCGGATGGATCTTTCACAACCTGCGTATAGTCGATTCCCAGATGAGTGTAGACGGTCGCCAGCAGATCCTGCGGTATGACTCGATCACGGATCGGATATTCTCCTTTGGCATTTGTCTCTCCGACCACCTGTCCCATCCGCAGCCCTCCACCGGAGATTAGGGCACTGAACGCATGGGGCCAGTGATCGCGTCCGAGTCCGATCTGGTCCGAAAAATTCTTCGGGGCATGTGTCACGCGTGGCGTTCGTCCGAATTCTCCGCAGGCGATCAGCAGGACCTTTCGATCCATGCCGCGTTCATACAGATCATCGATCAGGGCGCAAAGTGCCTGATCCATTTGTGGAAGTCGCTCCCGCTGAGCATGGTCCAGATGAAACGCTCCCGCGTGGTCATCCCAGCTGAAGTTCTTTGTCGTGTCATTCGGAGCGGTTGCGTCGATATTGATCACGGCCGTTCCGGCTTCAGCCAGTCGCCGCGCCAGCAGGCAGCTCTGACCCCAGCGATGGCGACCGTAGCGGTCTCTCACATCCGACGTTTCTCTGGCAATGTCGAACGCATCGACGACTTTATGACTCGTCAGCATGGTAAATGCCGCAGATCGGAATTCATCGACACCGCCGAGAGTCTGCAGCAGATCAATATCAGAACGGAGCGTATCAAACTGTCGAACCAGTGACCGTCGATGATCCAGGCGGCTGTTATCGATGCCGGTTGCCAGCGTCAGATCGCCTGGTGCAAAACCAGGCTTCGACGGATCACCGGTTTCGAACGCGCGATGGCTGACTCCCAGATAGCCGGGATTCGTCATGAAGGGAGCCTTCTGCAGTCCGACATACTGCGGTATGCCGTCAATTCGCAGACCGCGTTGCCAGCTCGCGATCATCCCGAAGTCCGGGTGTTCGGAACGAGCCTGTGACGTCGGGTCCGGGACGGTGGGTGTCTTTCCTGTCAGAACTTCGATGCTTCCGTCGTTATGGGCCGACATTTCATGATGCAGCGATCGAATGAGTGAAAACCGTTCGGCTCGCTGAGCCTGTTTCGGCATGTATTCGCAGATGTCCATTCCGGGGACCGTGGTCGGGATCGGCTTGAGCGGGCCACGAACCTCCGCAGGTGCGTCAGGCTTCATGTCCCATGTTTCAAACTGACTGGGCCCTCCCCACATCCAGAACAGGATCACCGTTGTGTCAGGTTCGCTTTTGACTCCAGCTTGTGCCCGCTGCGACAGCAGCTGCGGGAGAGTCAGACCTCCAAGGGCCAGAGTGCCGATCCGCATGAATGTCCGACGACGCATTGGGCCGGTGCAGTTTCTGTTTTTCATGCGAGAACGGTCTCTCTGCGAACGATTTTCAACAGGTTTTGTAATGAGAACCGGATTTATTGAACGTAGGGTGGGACAAGCGGCTGATAAGCCGCGTCGGCCCACCATTCATCTGCACACATGGTGGGCCGGCGCTCGCGTTGCTCGCTGGTCCCACCCTACGAAATTCTGGTTCTCAAGTTGACCAGGTTTCATTGTCTGTGTCGTTTCAGAACAGTTCTAAGATCGTATCACCAAACGGAAGCACGGAAATCGGGCGACCACTGTGGTCAGGGTATGAGATGCCTGTATCGACTCCAAGGTGACGATAAACGGTGGCGAGTACGTCCTGTGGTGATTTTGGATTTCGGAGCGGCAAAGCCCCCACTGAATCAGATTCCCCGACGACTCGACCGCCCTGAATGCCGCCGCCCGCGATGGCCGCGTTGAAGACATTGGGATAATGATCGCGGCCACCAGTGGCGTTCACTTTCGGAGTTCTTCCAAATTCGCCCCAGGCGAGCACCATGGTGGTTTCCAGCAGACCTCGCTGATCCAGGTCTTCGATCAAAGCCGAATAGGCCTGATCCCAGCGAGGCAGAAAACCATCACGCATGGTTTCGTAGCCCTTCACATGCGTGTCCCACCAGCGACAATCTACCGTGACCATCGGCACTCCGGCTTCAATCAGACGCCGGGCCAGCAGAAATCGCTGGCTCCATGCCGGTACACCACAGCGATCAGGTGTCGGAGCCTGATAGGCCGACATAAAGCCATAGCGATCCCGAATGTGCTGAGGCTCTGCGTCCAGATCAAAAGCTTTCCGCGCGGCATCGCCGAGAAGGATGTCCCAGGCTCTTGCCTGAAACGCATTGACGGCTCCGATCTGGGCGGCATGGTCCGATGCCTTTCTCATGTGATCCAGACTTTGAAGCAGGGATCGCCGATCATCGATCCGCCCGACAGAAACTTCCGTCGGAGACTCGAGATTTGGAATCCGAAATGGCCCGGAGTTCGCTGGATCGGCCTGCGTCTCAAACGGAGCACACGCTGGTCCCAGATACGACGCATCGACGCCGGGAACGCGCCGGGGAATCATGACATAAGGCGGCAGTTGCGGATTCCGCTGTCCCAACTGACGAGCGACGATGGACCCGCAGCTCGGTCGTGAGTTAACGTCCGGAGTTCCTGCGCTGGGATATCCGGTGAAGCACAACTGGTCGCCCGTCGAATGCCCGGCATCGGTGTGATTCAGACTGCGAATGATCGACCACTTATCCATGATCGCCGCCGACTGAGGCAGCATATCACAGATCTGAATCCCCGGCACTTTGGTGGACATCGCGCCAAAGTAGCCTCGATATTCCACCGGTGCTTCCGGTTTTGGATCCCATGTCTCGTGCTGACTCGGCCCGCCTCGCATCCAGAGAATAATCACTGAGCACGGAGACGATGACTTCACATGCGAAGGAGCGGCCTCGGCCTTCAATCGAAACAAATCCGACAAAGTCAGCCCGACCGTCCCCAACATTCCGGCATGCAGAAATCCACGACGATTTGTGTTTCGCAATGAATCACGAAACTCACGACATCCGGTGTTTACTACAGCCGTGGTCATAGGGACAACTCCGGGAAGTCGCTGGTAGAGCAACCTGCGGCGGGGAATTCAGGGAAGGATCATGAGGGAGCGAACTGCAGGATTGTTAATGCTCGCCGCATCTTGCGGCAAGTTCAAGAGGAACGTCTTCGATTCCGAGTCGCAGAGTTGAGATAAAAGGATCCGCCGTCCCACGACAGGTGACTTCTGTGTCGAGTTGGAGTCAAATCATGCGATGATCCTCGCACGGTCGGCTATTTTGCGATTCCGTAGGGTGTGACAAGCGGCAGCGCGGGCACACCAACACCGCATCTCGGTGTGCCTGCGCGTTGCTTGTCACACCCTACGTTTCACGAATTCTCCATACTCAGCCAGCCGTTCTAATCCTCGCACCCCAATCCTGTCTGAACTCCCTCTCCACATGGAACAAGATATGAAAAACCTGCCTGCCTTTCGTTTCAAATACTCGACCCTCCAGGTCTTTGTTGCTTTGTGCATGATCAGCTTTCTTTCTCCGCCCGCAATTGCTGAGCATGAAGGCAAGGTTCAGATCCTGCTGCTCGGTGACAGTACGACGGAAGGCAGTATTCCAAGGCTGATCAAACCAGGCGGGCCGCATCTTGAAAGCGTCCTTGAGCAGTTGCTCGCTGCTGAGAAAGATCTTCCGCCGTGTCACGTAATCAACTCCGGCCTCAGCGGGGAGTATATTCGCCGGCTGATTGATTCCGGTCGTTACGATCGCGATGCCGCCAAGTTGCCGGGTCTCGACTACATTTTCATCCGCTACGGCCTGAACGATCGAGCACGGGTTGAGAACTTCGCCCAGGAATTTCCAAAACACTTTCACGAACTCATTGATCGGCTGCGGAAAGATCATCCTCAGGCGTTACTGATTCCCATGACCGTCATTCCGTACGCGAACGAAGAGAACAGCAAAGAAATCAACGACCTTGTGCGACAGGTTGCGGAACAGAAAAACCTAGCGGTCTTCGACATCTATCCACGCTATGCCGCGGAACTCAAAAACGGTACAAACATGCTCAATTACCGCCGGTATCCTTTGGAGAAAGTGCCACCGCAATATCACGAACTGGTGAAACCGTTTGTCCAGGGGCCAAGTGTTGTCGTCATGGACAATGAACTCGATGCAGTCCTCGGTAACCTGCCTGACTGGTACAGCGACCGGCATCCAAATCTCGCAGGCTACAATGTGATCGCCGACGAAACCGCGAAGTATCTGGCTGCAGTCATTCGTGCCAAGGACGCCAAACCACCTGAGGGTTTTCGCGCTATCTTCAATGGCAAAGACCTTGCCGGCTGGTATGGATTGAATCCCCATAACGTCGCGAAGCTTGCCGGTGAAGAAAAACAGGCGAGTCTGACGGCACAGCGCGGCGAGTTTTCGAAAAACTGGACAGTTGAAAACGGTGAACTCGTCAACGACGGGCACGGACCGTACGCGACGACCGAAGAGGAATTCGGGGACATCGAATTCCTGATTGAATACAAGACCGTCGCCAAGGCCGACAGTGGCATTTATCTGCGTGGCACGCCGCAGGTGCAGATCTGGGACGAAAATCAGGTTTTCGATCCGAAGAGTCCCACGCGGAAACCGCACCTGGGTTCTGGCGGTCTGTTCAACAATACACCGGGAACCGCCGGTCGCGATCCGCTGGTGATAGCCGACAAACCGTTCGGTGAATGGAACCAGTTTCGAATTCGTCAGATTGGAGCACGGACATGGGTCTGGCTGAACGAATCGCTCGTTGTGGATGGTGCGGTGATGGAAAACTTCTGGGACCGCGCGCTGCCGCTTCCGGACAAAGGCCCTATCATGTTGCAAACGCACGGTGGCGAAATCCGCTGGCGGAACATTTTCTTGCGCGACATCGGTCCGGACGAAGCGAAGCAGATTCTGACAGAGGCGGACGAGGCGAAATCCGAGCTGGCTTCCGCTCTGACACTTCATGCATCATTCGACAATGGCTTGGACGCCGATTTTTCTCGCGGCGACCGAACCTGCTACGTCAAAAATGGAGCGGAACTGCATCGCCCGGAAGCGAATGAAGATGCAAAACTGGTTCCTGAGGCCGGGCGTTTTGGAGGAGCACTGCATTTCACAAAGAAGAGTGGTTTCCAGCCGGCATTCAGGGACTCGGGTGTACTTGGCTACAACGACAGCAGTTGGAGCACCACGGTTTCTGTCTGGCTGCGTCTAAATCCGGATCTGGACCTCGAACCCGGCTACTGCGATCCAATACAGATCGTGGGTGACGACGGCAAGAAAGGATTCATCTTCCTGGAATTTTCAAAGGACGAAACGCCGCGGTATTTCCGTTACGCCATTCGTCCGTTGTTTGAAATCTGGAACCCCGACAACGTTGCCTGGGCGGATATCCCGTTCGACAAACGCCCGATGGTGCAGGTAGCCCGCCCACCGTTCTCCCGCGAGGCCTGGACGCATGTGGTTTTCACCCTGGAGAACGTCAACAACAAGAGTCAACCAAAGTCGGGTCGTCTGTATTTGAACGGCGAATTGCAGGGAGCGATTGAGAACTGGGACCTGACATTCGGCTGGGATCCGTCGCAGGTTCTGCTCGTGCTGGGCGCGTCATACGTCGGACACATGGATGATCTTGCCGTGTTCAACCGCGTGCTGAGCCACGAAGAAGTGAAGCAACTCTATAGCCTGAAGAATGGAGTCCTTGACTTGCATACCACAGTAGCAAAATGAATAGGCAACTCCTCTCAATCGCGCGCCGCTGTGGCTTTCAACCGGCGTGCAGACGGATGAAGTACACTCCGCGCGGCCAGAAATGAGCCTGGCGAGCGGAGTGGCGTGAGCCCTCCGGTACCTCGTTTTTGTACCGGCAAGCTGACGCATGCCGCTCGCCAATTCTCTCAATCTTGACCGCGAGGAGTATAAACGCAGCATGAGATTTCGCTCGCGGCAACGGCAGGATCGGGTACAATTCAGGGAGGGAGGCTGTTTATGCCACTGTTAGATCATTTTCGACCGCCAATTCTCAACAGAGGTTCCTGGGAAGGCTTTCATGGTGGCTGGCCCATGACGATGGTTATGGATCTGTGCAAGTCGCTGCCTGAACAATACACGGCCGAGCCTCGAGTGCATCTGGGGAAGAATTTCGAAGTCGATGTCTGCGCTTTCGATGTTGAGCGGGAAACTGGACTCGGATCGAGATCGATTGGTTCGGGCGGAGTAACTGCGGCCTGGGCTCCGCCGGAACCGACGCTCACGCTGGAACTCGACCCAACCGAAATCTACGAATACGAAGTGCTGATCTTTGATCAGCAGCGAGGCCGTGAATTGGTCGCCGCGATCGAACTCGTCAGCCCTGCCAACAAGGATCGCCCCGAAACTCGCCAGGCATTTGTGTCGAAGTGCGCAGCGCTATTGCAGAAGAAGATCTGCGTTTCGGTTGTCGATCTGGTGACAGTGAAGCATTTCAACCTGTACTGCGAAGTGCTGGAAGTCTTCTGTCAGACAGATCCCGCGTTCGGTCCAGATCCGCCATCGACCTACGCGGTCACATGTCGCAGTCACAGTCTGGCGACGCATTCGCGATTCGAATCGTGGGCTTATCCCATGGTCGTCGGCCAGCGGTTGCCTGTCCTGCCGATCTGGCTGGACAACGACCACGCCATTTCTCTGGACCTCGAAGTTTCGTATCAACAGACGTGCAGTGCGCTGCGATTGATTTGATGCTCAGAAATCACGGACCACGAAATCGGCAAGATGCTGATCCACTTAAAAGTCACCAACTTGCAGGTCGGCCTGTTGATCAACTTCAAACACCCGAAGCTGGAATTCAAACGCTTCGTTCGGTAATGATTGAGACAGAGAGCTTTTTCACCACGGATGAACGCAGATGGACACAGATTTCCCAACGCGGGCTTGGCCCGCAACCCAAAAGGGAAGTGCGTGAAAGAACTCTATACCACCGAATTCCCAAATGAACACACTGCGACTCATCCGGGCGATCCGCGAAATCTGTGGTCGAATACTGCGATTGAAATCAGGCAGTAAATTCCCGGCGACAGTTTTGCGATCTTTGCGTTCTTTTGCGGCTAAAACCTGCTGCTCCGTGACGTGTTTTAAACTCATGAATGGCCGCAAAAGATCGCAAAGAGCGCAAAAGGAAACACCGTTTTTGACCACGGAGGACCCGACGGGGGCTTCGCCAGCAACTCACCGTGACAGCCAGAACTCGGTTTGTTATTCGCACACAAACAGCTCCGGAAAATCTTCGCGGTGCAACAAGAATTGAATTGTCAGTAGTACGAAGCGTTGTTTTGGGTTGATCTTCATCTGTGTTCATTTGCGTTCTCTGTGGTTCGGCTGAGTGGCACTTTCGATGGCACTATCGATGAAAATCGAAGCGGTGTGCCACTGGCTCTGCCAGTGCTTTTGGGCACTGTGTGGATATTCGTCGATGAAAGGCACTCACTGGCAAAAGGTTTGGCAATCCGACATGCTCCGGTGCCGATTGTGATCGTGTGAGACATTGTCGATCCCGATCAGCCAGTGTTACGCAAGCCTGATCTCGAATGGTTTCACACGATCGGTGCGCGACGCAACTCAAGGTAGCACTGGCAGAGCCAGTGGCACACAATCATTGATGGACCAGACATTCAACCTACCAGAGTCACCCCGCCGCAATCGATTATTCGGATTCTTGCATTGGGATGGGATGTTACTGTTTTCGGTAGCCCAAAAGGTTCGTGACCAATATGATCTCCCAAAACCAGAGTCGTCAAACCAAGGTGACCTATGACCCCGCCAGCTCAAATTCGAATTAAGTGTGCAAGTTGTGGTGCACTAGCGCGAGGTAAAGAATCCCACCTGAATCGTGACATGACGTGTCCAAAATGTCACAAGGTCGTGCGATTCGTCTCAGTTATCGACCGACCAGGAAAGCTGGCCCCTGAATCAACGGCTCCACCGCAGCCATTACGTCCTGAACGAGAAAGTGCGGAGGTCGGTGCATTTGACGAAACAGGACCTACGTTGCCCGGCACAACATGGAAGGATCGCAGGAAGAGTGCCGATCACTCAGCATCTAAAGCAACAACACTGCGAGACGCATCATTTTCGCCATCAACGTTCTTTAATCCCGACGCGACATTCTCCGTGGCAGCGAAACCTGACAATCGCCAAACGTTGGGCGCACTCACGCGCAGTGAGACATCTTGCCGCAAGATCCAAGTAGAGAAACTTGACACACGTCAAACGTTGGCCGCATGGATAACTGGTGGTGGACTTTTCGTGATAGGGCTCGCGCCGTTTTTTACGTGGATCAAGTTTGGAACTGGCGGCGTCACAGGACTCACTGGGGACGGGAAGGTCCTACTTGCTGTAACAATGCTCACTGCTGCGGCATATGCAGTAGCGATAATCAAACGGAGATGGCTTACGGCTGTCCTTCTCTCGGTGCAAGCGTTTGGCACGATTGTGACGTTCTGGATGGGCGGACTCATTTGGCGCGTGGGCTCAATTCTGGAAACGTCAAATGCAGGGGACAATCCATTCGCGGTACTATTCGCAACGCAGATCAGCCCCGGTGCCGGATTGTATCTCGGGCTCATCGGCGGGTTCACGGTTGCGGCATCCGCTGGATTTCTGGCGATCCACCTGCTTCTCAAAATGCATAAACTTAATCTCTTCTTTACAAGTCAGGGTAGTGCATGCGTCATCGGCATGCTGTTGCTGTTTTTCATCATTCCTGCCAGCCCGCCAATGAATTCGAGTTCAACAGTGAATGATGGCGGGACATCGACTACCACACGAACAGAGTGGAAAAAGAAATACGAAGTTACGGATGCGCAATGGGCCGAGATGGTCGCAAACTTCGAATTTCGTAAGTACCCCGAATCCGTCAATACTTTGGATTGGTGGAAAGAAGCCAACGACAAGACACCTGCTCAACTCAATAAACTCTTTCCTCCGCCACGACAGCGAGAATGGTATCGTGCAGAGTGGGCAGATGACTACTCAGCCTCAAGAGAACTGAACCATGTAGACATCGGCAATAAGCCAACCAGATATTGGCTCACGCTGAAAGTACGAGTCCTGACGGAACCAGACACACCAATTACTGCGTTGTTTGGAAAAATGGCGTTCGTCAAAGACGGAAACGTAATTTACGAGGTTGCAGTTGCTGAGAAGCCTGACGTAAGTTTCACCGACCGTTGTCTAACCTGGATCACCGTTACACCATACGACGACAAAAACCAAACCCATCGAACGCTACGCTACGCCAAAGACGATGAACTTGTGCCAGTATTTACCGTTAGTAAGGTTGTCTTCGCCGACGGTACCGAAAAAACGTTTGACTGACGGATAGAGATTGGGGTCAGGCAATACCATGGGGCAGGTCAAAATGTCGGATTCTGAATTGTTCCACAGTGGTCAGGCGGGCCCCACAATTGTTAAACTCACGTTTACGGTTACGAGATCACCATGACCGGAACGGAATTTGGCTGTTCTCCGCCGAGACAGTTCCATTGCCGGATGATGTCAGGAACCTGTCGATGGATTGTTTCGAAAGATCCGGGTCGGGGCACGGGCCGATAGTCACAGATCGAATTGGCTGGAGACTCATCACTTCCGCGTTGTTCCCCCATTTTAGTTCGATGTACGGCGTGAGTAATGACTTCCCCATGCGAAATCGAATTTGCTCAGCCTGGGTGCATGTAATCAAGAGTCGCCATTCCTTTTCTTCGGCGAACGATTTGTCCTTCATCTTTGCAATTGCACAAGAAACACACAATTTGAAAAAGACGATTGCAGCTTCAAATACGATGTCTTTCTCGGATTTGTTTTTTGGCTTTCGGGATAATAACATTTCAGCAAGACCATTGGGACGTTGTTCGTTCAAAAAAGATTCAGCAAATCCCCGCTTCTCATCGTCGTCGTAGCGACATTGAATAAGATGCGGTTTATGAGGCTCCCACGTAGCTGATCGAAGTCCGACTGGGTCAAATCCAACGTTAAAACCGCCACCAATTGGAGTGTAACCGCGCCACTGGCTGAGCAGATCTCCATTTTCGCTCATCGAAATCACAAAAACATCCTCAGCGGCGAAGAAGGAAGGACATTTCTCCAACTCGTTGTAGAATTCGCGTAAGCGACCTCTGGTTTTGATCTTTCGGGCGGCCGCAGCCTTTCGAAGTATTTCTTCGCCATGTCGGAACTCCGTCCGATCATTCAAATACTCTATATTGGTGGCCCACAACGTTTTTCCACGCACAATCCCGTTCAGTCCGTCGAAAGACGTGTAATGAAATAGTGGTCCTTGCGGCGGGGCGTCTTCGCAAATAAGTCCTGCGTCATCATCCATGTTACTTCTGCTTGAGTTAAAACTCGGGGATGTTACGGTCGTGCGCAACGGCTGGGTGGCACTGTCGATGAAAATCGAAGCGGTGTGCCACTGGCTCTGCCAGTGCTTTTGGCCATCGTGTGGATATTCGTCGATGAAAGACACTCACTGGAAAAAGGTTCGGCATTCCAACATGCTCCGGTGCCGATTTTCATCGTGTAAGACATCGCCGATCCCGATCTGTCGCTGTTACGCAAGACTGATCTCGAATGGTTGCACAGGACTGGCTTGCGATTCAACTCAGGGTAGCACTGGCAGAGCCAGTGGCACACAATCACTGATCGCCCAGACATTCAACCTGCCAGTGCCACCCCGCGGAATTCACCGGGCACTCGGTGCCCACAGGTTTTTGAGCTTCACCACCGCGCCGTTTTGTGATTTGCTTACTTCGGCGGCCTGCATCAATGCGAAAATTTCCAGCGTTTCCGCCGGGGTCACTGGTGCGACGCCCGTTTTGAAGAACCGGGCGATTTCGATGGCCAGTCCTTCATAGCCAACGTATTTGTCGGTCGTCGGAACGATTCCGTTCACGGGAACGCCATGTCCATAAATGCCTGCCGTTGAAACTCCTTTTTCGCCAAAAACAGTCGCGCTATATTTTACTGCGCCTTGTTTGATGCCGCGATATGTCCCGACGCGACCATCGTTCCAGACGGCCGTGATCGATTCTGTCGTCGGCGTCGATGCACAGGTTACCGATATGACGCCCGGTCCCATAATCGTATACAGCGTCTCGATGCTGTGCAGCGGTCGTGTGAATTTGTCCGCTTCGGCCGCATCGACATTCCAGCCGCCATAAACGTCGCAACCGATGACGCGCCCGACCTCGGGATGATCGCGCATGCCGCTGAAACCAGTATTGTAACGGTGTTGCGAACTACTCCAGCAGGGTGTCCCGGTCTCTTCTGCGAGCTTCAAAATTGCGACAGCGTCTTCCGGAGACGAAGCGAGCGGTCGGCTGATGAACAGAGGCTTACCTGCTTTCAAAACGGTCGTCGCCTGCGACAAATGCAATCGACCGTCCATGCTGAAGATCATGATCGCATCGCACTTCGCCAGGAGTTCATCGACTGAATTGACCATTTCGATCGGCGGGACTGCGTCTTTGGGATCGGCGGGGTTCTGATAGAAATTCAGAAGCTGTTCCTTCCATTGGGCGAGCAGTTTGTCGCTGTCAGGGTAGTCGTCGCTGCCGATCGGATAGGCCGCCACGACGCGCACGCCTTCAAAAACTCCTTCCGCGTGCGGCTTGTTCAGGAATTCTGTGTAGGCGACGGAACCATAGTTGTCGATTCCCAGAATTCCCACCTTGATCAAGTCGGCCGCCTGGGCCGTAGAGATTCCCAGGGAAATGACCACGAACAGACTCAAAAATCGACGCAGCATGCCAAAACTCCGCGCGCAAGTGGACAAGGAACGGTTCACGATGTCACTGCGAATCATACAGAACGGTCAGCGGTTGTCACGGACCTTGTGCACAGTTGAAAGTACACCTCGGCTGCTTTTTCCAGCTGCGCGATGTCGATGAATTCGTCTTTGGTATGCGCCTGCTGAATTGAGCCTGGTCCAAACACGATCGAGGGCACTCCGGCGGCGCAGGTTTGCGAGGCGTGAGTTCCGTAAGGCACTCCGACGACTGCATGTGGTCCATCGACTGCAGCGACACACTCCAGAACTGCATTTGCCAAGACCGTGTTGTTCGCGTCCGTCAATGCCCCGCACTCGATCCACGGCGGGTCGAATTCAAAGTCGAAGCTCAGACGTGACGACAGAAACTCGCGGATGTCGGCGACAACTCGCCCGCCGTCTTCGCCGGGAGTTACGCGTCGATCGACTTCGATCACGCATTCATCCGGGACGATATTGACACTCGTTCCTCCGTTGATTTTTCCGACGCTCAAAGTGGCACTGCCACACAGCGGGTGTGCCTCTACGGTCAGCGCGAGGTTTTGAGAGTATTCCTCAAGGGCAGATACGAGTTTGGCCATCCGGTAAATGGCGTTAATGCCCTGAGTCGGATCGGAACTGTGGCAGGCACGTCCTTTCGTGCGAATCTTGAAGCGTGTGACTCCACGATGAGCCACGACGACGTCCAGTCCTGTCGGTTCTGCGATGACTGCCACGTCTGGCGGTGTGCATAACAGTTTTGTTCGTCTCGTTCCTACGGACCAATAGCTCACCAGATCTGTAATGCCGGTGATCGTTGCCTCTTCGTCGCACGTGCAGCTGAGCACGACATTGGCGGCCCCGGCGGGTGTTTCCTGAACTAAGCGGCGAAACGCAAACAGCATCGCCGCCATTCCGCCTTTGACGTCGCAAGCCCCGCGCCCATAGAGTCGTCCATCTGCGACTTTCGGCTCGAACGGTGAGATCGTCATTCCGGCAACAGGGACCGTGTCCTGATGTGCATCCAGAAGGATGGTGAAATCTGCTCCGGGCGATTCGTAACGTGCAATCACATTGTCACGCCCGGGGCTGACTTCGAGACGTTCGTACGTCGCACCGATTGAACGGAAGAAATCGACGAGCCAGTCGCTCACGCGGCCCTCAAAACAAATGGACAGATCCGCCTCGCCTCCCATCGGATTCACACTGGGACGAGCCACCAATGCACTCAGAATATCGACGACGGTCGGGTACGGAAGTTTTTCTGTCATGGCTGTGGACTTTCTCTGTTCTTGTGAGCGGCAAGGCGCTAGCCGCCGTTTTTGAGTTATCTCTGTAATTTACACCGGCGGCTAGCGCCTTGCCGCTCACGATTCTGGAGTCTTCTTCAATCGACCCTTCAGGCTTTGGATGATGCGATTCAGCACAGAGCCTCGTGGATTATCGTTGATCATGAAGGTCCATGTCGATGAAGGTGCTTTGAGGCCTTCTGTTTCCAGATTGATTCCGTCTTTGGTGAAATTGGCTGTGCGCATGGTTTCAACAACTTTTTCTTCGACATGCGACAGGAAAGTATTGAATTCAAGATTCATTTCCTTGTTGAATACGTCGTACGCATTGAATCCACCAAAGCTGATCAGATGAATTCCTTCGCGAATTTCTGCGGCATGCGCCAGATGATCGCTCCAGCACCAGTCGAGATGAATCAGCGTGACCAGTCGTTCGGCTTCGGCGACGATTGCTTCACCCCACTCAGCAACCAATTTCTGACCCAATTCAGGATCCCGCTTGTGTAACGCATTGGGTGGCTTCGAGCCGACAAGCAGAGCCTCCCGGTCCTTGCAGATGATCCGTCGCTGAACTTCCAGTAAGTGCGAGTAAATTCGAAGCGTGCGACGGATTTCAAAACTTTCACCCTCGATCACACGTTGCACATGCGCAATCCGTTTCGCCGTTTCTTCATTGCGGATTGGCTGGTTGACATTGGCATCGGGTGGAGTGACCAAAGACGCGATTCCATAACGCGAAATCAGATTGTCTTCAAGGCTCACGAAGAAACGTGACTCGCCAGGATCGCCCTGCCGACCTGCCCTGCCCCTTAGCTGATTGTCGATCCGGCGACTTTCATGGCGGTTGGTGCCAATCACATATAGTCCGCCCAATTCCACCACGCTTTGGGAGGATTTGTGTCTCGTGCCTCCGAGGCAGATATCCGTGCCGCGGCCTGCCATATTGGTGGAGATCGTGACGGCCCCGAGAGCACCGGCTTCGGCAATGATCTCCGCTTCAGAATGATCATTGGCTGCGTTGAGCACCCGACAAGGAACAGCGACTTCCACAAGTTCGCGAGCAAGTACTTGGCTCTCTTCAACGCTCGCAGTGCCAATCAGGACCGGACGTCCACTCAGATGCTGGGTCCTGATCTCTTGCACCAGGGCGGCGAGTTTCGCTTTCTTTGCGGCAAAGATCAGGTCCGGATGGTCAACGCGAATGCACGGGAGGTTGGGAGGCACGATGACAACCTTCAGCCGGTAAAACTCGTCCAGCTCGTCGGTAGCCTCGCTGGCGGTTCCCGTCATCCCCGCCAGACCGGCGTAGTTTTCGACAAAATGATGAAGCGTGATCGAATTCAGAACCCTGCCCTGCGGTTGAATTCTTACACCTTCTTTCGCTTCCAGAGCCGCCTGCAGTCCGCCCGGCCATTTCCGGTTCTCAGCGACCCGGCCAGTGAACTCGTCGATCAATTCGATGGCATCATGGCGCACCAGATAGTCGATATCTCTCTTGAGCAGGACATCGGCCTGCAACGCAAGGTTGATTCGTGCCAGCAGATGCATGTTCGCTTCGCTGTGCAGTTCTGAAATGTCGAGCTGTCGTTCGATGAACCGGACTCCTGCGTCTGTGAGACTGATGTTTCTGCCACTCGACTTAATCTCGAAATGAATTCCTTTCTTCAGCGGTCGGATCAGCTCGACAATCTGGTAAAGATCTGTTTCGTCCTTTTCTGCTTCAGTTGCAATCACGAGTGGAATTCTCGCTTCATCGATCAGGATCGAATCGGCTTCATCGACGAGTGCAAAATGAAATCCACGCTGGACACGTAGCTCCGGTTTTCCACAAAGTTGATCTCGCAGGAAATCAAAGCCCGCCTCTTTGGCCGTGACATATGTGATATCGCAACCGTAGGCAGCCTGCCGCTCTTCACGAGACAGGCCCTGAACAACATATCCGACCGTGAGTCCCAGAAATCGATACAGCGGCCCCATCCAGTCCGCGTCGCGTTTTGCCAGGTAATCGTTAAACGTCAGGACATGCACGCCGAGTCCGGTCAGCGCACGCAGGCTGACGACCACAGCCGCCGCCAGAGTCTTTCCTTCGCCAGTCTGCATTTCGACGCACTTGCCGTCGTGCATCGCGAATGCGGCGAGCATCTGGACATCGTAGGGCCGCATCGTCATCGTTCGCTGGGCAACTTCCCGGATAATCGCGAAAGCCTGCACGGAGAGATGTTTCTGCGAAGTTCCGCTTGAAACCTGTTGTCGCAGTATTTCGAAACGACTACGCAATTGGATGTCGTTGAGAGCGGCAGTGTCTTCAGCCAGGGCATTGACGGCCTTGACCTGCGCTTCGAATTGCGAATTCGACAGGGTGATTCCATGGCGCAGACGATAAAAGAACTGCACAATGGCAGCGACAGGCGATTTCATAGTCGTCATGATACTCTAGTTGACGAAAATTGTCTGTCAGATTCCAGGAGTCCGTCCCGATACTCCAGGACCGTGAGCCGCGAGGCGCTAGCCGCGGGTAATTGATCTGCAAAAACTGGCGGCTAGCGCCTTGCCGCTCACAAAACCAGCGGCAATCAGACAGACTCCTAGCGCAAAACTCGTGCGGAGCGGTTATCTTTCATTGGCGTATGATGGTTCGGGGTCTGAGCCCGACTTTGATGGGATCGTCGAAATTTTTATCGAGCGCGGTATGACAGAAACATCAGCAAGCCTGCTGGATCGAGTTCGACGGCAGTCCGACAGTCAGGCATGGCCGCGGCTGTTGGCTGTTTATACGCCGTTGATCCGAGGCTGGCTGAAGCGTGACGTACGGCTGAAGGAACACGATGCCGACGATGCTGTCCAGGAAGTTCTGTCCGTTGTGGCTCGGCGAGTTGTCGAGTTTGACCGTCAGCGAACCGGATCGTTTCGGGCATGGTTGAAATCGATCACTGTCAACTGCGTACGGCAGATGGTGAGACGGAACCAGCGGCGTGGCGGCGGAACCGGGGACAGCGTTGTCCTCGAAATTCTGCTTCAGCTGGAAGATCCCACAGGACGGCTGAGCTTGCAGTGGGATCGGGAACATGACGAATTCGTAATGAAGCAACTGCTGCAGGATGTGAGGGAACATTTCACCGAATCGACGTGGACTGCATTTGAGCGGGTTGCGCTCGATGAGGCATCCGCCGACACTGTCGCTGCCGAACTGGGAATCACTGCCAACGCCGTATTTATTGCGAGATCACGTGTCATGGCGCGATTGAGGCAGGAAGCGGAGGGATTGATTGATTAGCGATCAGCCCATTTTTTTCAGAATCACTGAAAGAACCATCGTCCCTGCGGCATTCAGTGATCACGAGGTATGACTATGCCGACTGCCGAGAAACGCCATCCGACACAACTGCAACTTCAAGCATTCGCCGCAGGCCGCCTGTCCGTTGACGAACTGGCTGCGATCGAAATCCATATTCGCGACTGCGATGTCTGTTGCCGAAATCTGGCCAACCTGCCAGCCGACGACCGTCTTGCAAAACTGGCGCGGGAGGTCCATGCGCGGGACTCTGGCGTGCGTGTGCCGGCGCTGGCGGATACGCACCTCATGAACTGCGACGACAGCGCATCGGTCGCTGTGCAGGGGGAGGTCGGTCGTCCGGATTCCACAAATTCTGAAAGAGATCCGGAACAGGTGCCGCCCGAACTACGCGATCATCCGCGGTATCGCATTGTTAAGATTCTGGGCAAGGGCGGTATGGGAGTCGTCTGGCTGGCCGAGCATCTGATGATGCAGCGTATGGTCGCGCTGAAAGTGATCAGCTCGCGATTTACATCCGGTCGCGAATCGGTTGAGCGGTTTCGTCAGGAAGTCCGCGCTGCGGCACGTTTGGCGCATCCGAACATCGTGACCGCCTTTGACGCGGAACAGGCAGGTGATCTGCACTTCCTGGTCACGGAATATGTTGACGGCCGCAGTCTCGAACAGTGGGTTCTGCAGCATGGTGTGCTGACGATCGCGCAGGCCTGCAGCGCGATTCGGGACGTCTGCAGCGGCCTGCAGCACGCACATCATCACGGCATGATCCACCGCGACATCAAGCCGCAGAACCTGATGCAGGAAAAGAGCGGCAGGATTAAGATTCTTGACTTCGGACTCGCGCGGCTGGAACAGCAAGCCGAGAAAGTTTCGCTGACGGCGAAAACTGAGATGAGTCTGACGGCCGTGGGAATGGTCCTTGGAACGCCGGACTACATGGCCCCTGAGCAGGCGGCTGATGCGAGTTCTGCTGATGCGAGATCCGACATCTATTCACTGGGCTGCACCCTGTTCTTTTTGCTTGCGGGACGCGCCCCGTTCGAGGCCGGTTCGTTCATGGAGATGATTTCGAGCGGGCTGCAGAGACCTTTGACCGCCCTCAGTTCTCTGAGGTCGGATCTTCCTCCGGAACTGTGCCGAGTCATTGAGAAATTGACGGCACCATTGCCGGAAAGTCGATTCCGCTCCGCTGCGGAAGTCGCCGACGCGCTCACGCCGTTTTGCCAGCCGGTTCAGGATGCAATGAATCCCGTGCCGGCGAAACCTCTGGCGGACAAGCCGGCGAAAACCGAAGTTCAAGCGTCGCCTGCAAAGCGAGATCCTGATTCAGAACGACCGCCGGAACCTGTCGCGCGACCGCGTTCTTCCGGCCTGCCGCCTGCACGTCGCAATTCCCGGCCTCGGCGAAGGGCCACGACAAAGTTGGCTTCGGTGCAGAGTGTCATTCGCCGCTCGCGGTGGAAACTGCTGGTGGGGACAGCCGGGTTGATGTTTGCGGTGCTGTCGTTCGTGATTCTGAATCCCGGAGAATCAGGCAATTCTCCGAGCCACGCCGGGGTTGATCCTGCCGTCAAATCGACCCCCGCAGTACTGCCGCCACCTGTACTGGTTGCTCCTTCAATCGCCAGCAAATCAGGCGTTGCTTCCGCCACTTCGCCCAGGATCCTGTACCTGGTTCCGGCCACCGAAATCTGGTGGCCAGAGGTTGCACCGTTCAAGCAACTGCACGCCAACGGCAAGATCGAATTGACGTTGACATCCTGGACGAATTCCGCCGTTTCGATTCACGCGGATGGCGAGCCGACGCAAATCCCGCTTTTACTGTCTGATGCGAGGGCGGACGACTACGACGCCCTGATCGTGGGAGGCGGTCGCGGGCTTTGGAAATTGACAGACAACTCAGAGGAAAGTCGCGACGCTGAACGGCTCATTCGGCAAATGCTGGCTGATGGAAAGATTATATCTGCGTTCAGTGCCGGTCCAGGTGTATTGGCAAAAATGGGCTTGCTCAATGATGTCACTGCCACCGGTCACGAATTGATTCGTGAGGATGTCCGTTCGAGATTCGGGGTCACGCTCACGACCTCCGAAGTCGAGCACAGTGGCCAGATCATCACCGGTCGCGACCCCAATTCGCTTTGGAAGTTCATTGCCGAATTGATGCGCACTCTGGAAGCACGTCGATAGTCGCACAAGCGTATTTCGCCAGTGCAGTTTGATGCTTCCGGCATCGTAGGGTGTGACTGGCTGGGCAGAAGTCGTAGTATTTGATGAGGCTGAGCTATCTAGATTTTGTTCCAACGGGGATTGAGATAATTCTTGTGACGACGCTTCCGCCGGGCTTGTCCCGATCGGGGTGACAATTGATGGGCTACGACAAAACACAACGCCCCCTCCTCCCCTGACGTCCACTCGCCGAAGGCG
>CAMAVB010000049.1 GCA_945861465.1 Candidatus Kuenenia stuttgartensis | reverse complement strand
CATGCGAGATTCTCGACGCTCGTCGGACCATTGAACAGCTTCATCTTGAAGTTTTCCCCCGTCCGCCGACAGTGATCCTGCAACGATTCATACAGCGGGTCGTTACGATTGATGAGCATGCCATGGTCGTAATACTCCTTCAGCCACGGTTCCATTTTTTCATCGAACGCACCAAACAGCGTGCTGATGTCACCATCGCGCTCGACTTCAAAAAAGCAACGCAGACCATAACGATGCCCGTGTAGATTGCTGCATTTGTCTTTCAATGTCTCGTTGCGATGAGCAGCGTAGAATTTGTAATCTTTCTGAATGATCATCACTTCACCTGTTCCGTACGATTTTCATTGGCGACCCTGAGCCAGGCAGGATACCAAAAACAGAACGAGACTTCCTGCCTGATGCCGAAAGTCTCGTCGGAAGTGTTTTTGATCTGCAAAAACGCAGCGGATTACGTAAACAATTCAGGAATCACATGGCCGTCGCGGACGATCATCACCGGACGACCCGTTGTCGTGTGATATTCCTGCTTGTGATCGATTCCCAGGGCGTGGTAAAAGCTGGCGGCGACGTCGTCCGGCGAGAAACCGTCACTCTTCGGCATGCTGGCCGTTTCATCGCTCTCCCCAAGAACCTGTCCGCCCCTGACGCCTCCTCCGCCCAGCAGCATAAACATGTTGCGAGGATAATGGTCGCGTCCCACTCGTTCGGTGTTGATCTTCGGTGTCCGTCCGAATTCGCCAGTCACATAGACGATCGTCGAATCCAGCAGACCGCGTGCCGCAAGTCCCGTGAACAGGCCGAATAATGCATCGTCCAGAGCTGGAAGCTGCCGGGTCTTCAGCACGTTCCAGTTATCACGATGCGTGTCCCAGCCACCGTTTGACACCGTAATAAAGCGGACGCCGGATTCGACAAGCCGCAGGGCCAGCAAACAACTGGCACCCAGCGACGATGAACCGAACGCCTTCGAAAAATCCGGCGACTCCTTTCCGATATCAAATGCATCCCGGGCCCTCTCAGACGTAATGACCGTATGAGCCTGTTTGCCGAATTCATCCATGCCTTCGAGAAGCTGACTGTTCTGCTCCACATCGCTGAACGTGCGATCGAGCTGCGAGAGCAGGTTTCGCCGGCGTTCGACATCGTTCACTGTCAGCCCGCCTGACATTGAGATGCCTCGGACGCGGAATGGCGAGCCAATCGTCGGTGTCGAAGTGGTGTTCATTGGAGCGTACCGCACACCAAGGTATCCGGGTCGCTGGGCGCTGTTTGGAATCGCGACGAACGGAGGCAGTTCCGGAATGCCGGGGCGTTCCTTTGTGATGACAGCACCGTAACCAGGGAATTCTAATGATGGCAGCGGACGGTTGCCCGTGTTAACGTACTTCGTTCCCAATTCATGTGCTGCAACCGAATGGCTTACCCCGCGAAGCAGAGTGAATTTGTCCATGCATGTGGCGATGCGCGGCAGATGTTCCGAGATCACAACGCCCGGCAGGCATGTCTGAATAGTGTTGAATTCGCCCCGATATTCGGATGGAGCATCGGGTTTGGGGTCAAACGTGTCCAGATGCGACGGACCGCCATTCAAATTCACAAAGATGGCTGACTTCGCTTTTGCACCGGGATCCACGTTGCTCGCCGCAGCAAGCTGTGCGTAACTGGCAAGCGATAATCCGCTTGCTCCCACGACACCTGCCTTGAGAAAATCGCGTCGTCCGACTCCGTCACATGTTCGAAAAAATGCCATTCGAGGGAAACTCCTGAGTAAAAAAACATCGTCTCGCAGCGAAGTAGCAACCGCACCCAGCGAGCTTTTGATTTAAAGTAAGGTATTAGGGTAGGCCGGACCAAGCGAAGCGCAGTTCCGGCAGGTGTCGGACGATTGCCGGAACTGCGCTTCGCTTGGTCCGGCCTACAGACATTTCTTCAAATCAACTGGGACAGTTGAATCAGTGATTCACAATAAATTCACGTGTATTCATCAGCGCCCAGAGCACATCCCGAACGCCACCAATCGGGTCAGTGGAGTCAGCGATGTACGTCCGGGCAGTCTGCAATTCGTCAGCCGTGGGAAAACGGGAAACGGTACGAAGGTAGGCATCGTTGATCACTTCCGTCACGTTCCACGTCGGGACGGGCGGAGTGGCGATCTCTGTGGCGTTGGTTTCAACAGCAGTCACACGCATTTCCTCATCATCCTCAGGAGCCAATGCGCCTTGGTTCTTCGCTTCCTTCCTGAGTTTCCTGAGCCGGTCCCCGAGATCCGCCACCTGTCGTTCATTGCCTGATTTTTCAGCTTCGGCAATTTTCTGTTGTAGCTGCTGGAACCTGGCCTTGAATTGGCGCGCGACACCAGCCTGCTTGTTTCTGTCACCGTTGTTATCTGGTTGCGATTTTCGGCTGAACGGCAGGTCATTGGCAGCTGCTACCTGCGTCAGCCAACCATCAGCGTCGTCGATCATCGACAGCACCTGCCCGTCATTGCGCACGAAAATTGTCTGCAGCAGACTGGGCTCTTCCGTTCGATCACAGTCGCAGTTACTCTCGCGAATTGAGCGACCAAAGACCGTCAACGCATAGTCCGCCGGATTTCGGTTTCTTTGCTTCAACGCTGCCCCGGGAATCGCGACCGCGCGTTGATCCACATCGGTTACAAATGCAGCATTCTTCGCATCATTCCGCGTCGCCTGAGTCATCATGTCGTAGGCGATTTCTGCCGGCAGGCGACGTGGGACAGCACGGCTGAAATTTCGTTCATCCAGGCGATTGGTCGAATTCGGAATCCAGCTGAGCTGATACGTCCGGCTGTTGAGGATCTCGCGATGCAACCACTTCATGTCGAAACTGTGTTCGATAAAACCCTGCGCCAGATAATCCAGCAAGGGAGCATTCACAGGTGGATTGGCAAGATTCAGATCATCGGACGGTTGAACAATACCCACATTGAAATAGTTCGCCCACACGCGATTCACGAACGCTTTTGCGAATCGAGGATTGTCCGGCGCACGCAACCAGTCCATCAGCGGCTGCCGCACATCGTCCACGGACGTCAGATCGATAACTGGTCCGGCGAGTATCTTCGCGTTCGCCGGAGCAACACCACCGCGATCTGGTTTGCCATTCTTTGGCTTCTTGTTGTCCCGTTTTGCGGGAACTGCTTTCGCTTTGACCGAGAACACTTCCGCCAGCGGAATCGTGGCACCAGTCGTGACCTGAGCTGCCAGGAGCTTTCGCAGGTCATTTCCCTTCAGTCCCTCAGTGCCGTCAAATCCGGCGACCATCGCTTCGTATTCGCTTTTCGCGTCCGGTCGAGCATTTTGTCGAGCCGTTGTGCCCTTGAAGAAGCCTTCAAACGATTTGAAGTCCTGTTGAGTCCACTGGTCAAAAGGATGCTTGTGACACTGCGCACACTGGATGCGAGTGCCGAGGAACGTGTAAGCAAAACCAATCACCCGATCTTCCGATGTCTGAAAGTTCTGACGCGCCCAGTAGTGCGGAAGACTGGCACGGTCAGCATATCCATCCGCTCCCGGGCCATCCTTGGTATACAACTTTGAGACGTTCTCGCAGTACTGCTGATACGATTCACCCGGATCACGACTCACAGCCATCACGATGCCTTCGACAATATCGTCGTACGGCATGTTTTCGCGAACACGTTTTTCGATCCATGCATACCACTGCTTCGAAGCCTCCTGCTGCACGGGCGTCACATTGTTCAGTTTGTCGTCGCTGTTGCCGGTGAAGTCACAGAGTCGAGTCGTCCACCACGCCACGTAACCGGGGCGTTCCAGCAGTTCATCAATCTTGCGACTCCGCTTGTCAGCGTTCGTATCCGCGAGAAACTCGCGGACCTCCTGTGCTGTCGGCAGCGTGCCCGAAACGTCCAGACTCACCCGCCGCAGGAATTCTGCATCTGTACACAGGTCTGCAGGGACGATGCCAATCTTGCGCAGTTTCTGTACGACGAGTTCATCAATTCTGGTCGGCGTCGGTGTGGCTGGATATCTGTCGCCGAACTGATCTGTCACCGGACGAATCACCGGTACCGGCACAACAGCACTATCGTAAAACGCGACAACGTGGGTATCTCCGGACATCCCAGCCAGCACAAGTCCGCCCTGAGAAATATCCGCAATCTGATCGTCGTTCGTCTGAAAGCGACAAAGCGCTGTCACGTCTTCCTTCATCCCATTCGACCAAATCGCAACCGCTTTGAGTTGTTCCTGCTGGCCATCCGCTGAGAACAGGATTTCATTCGGAGTGACTTCCAGGCTGACCAATGTGGGTGGTTCTTCAATCTGGCCGTTTGAGCCGCCTTCAATCCATCGCATCAGGAGATGTTGTTCCCAGCTGCCTTCTTTCAGACGCTGCCCGCCTTCGTGCTGAACCTGCATCAGTGGCTTCTGGAGTACCACGCTGTCAGCAGGGACTTCCGGGTCAATTCGCCCATAAATTTCATCGTGATCACTTTCAAAGTCGTACCCAAACAGACTCAGGCGAAATCCACCACGACCCTGAAACGATCCATGACAGGCACGACCGTTGCAGCCGAGCTTGCCCAGCAGCGGAACGACATGCTGCTGAAAATCCGGCACCTCACCCGCCCCGTCGGACTGCGCAAACCGCAATACAACAGACTCACGCATCGCAGTGTCTGACGTTGGTTGCTGAGCCAACGCGGTTGTGGCAAAACACAGCATCGCTGCTGCAACCACGGACGGAATTGTCATGCTTTTGTTCATCAATCGCATCCTGAGACCTCATCCTGTGTCAGTTTGAACTGTTCTTGTTGCCAGCCTTACGGCTGGAATTTGTTTTCTTCGCCAGTTGTTCCCATTCGCGTTCAAGCTCCGAATCTGACACTGTTGCAATCTGCTTTTCGACCTTTTGCAATTGCTCTGTCAATCGCTGCTGATCAAACTTCAACTGAGCGAGCTTCATGTCGCGACGCTGTTGCAGCAATCCACGAATTTCCTGTTCCAGTGCATCATTCTGAGTGTGAGACCACTTTGCGACCAACACGCGGATCTGCGAGTCGTTTTTCCACAACTCAAGCTGATGTGCGTAGCGGGTCGAATTTCTCTCCTGCAGCTTTTCCAGCGTCTGGATCTGCTGGATGAGTTCACGAACGGCTCGTTGAAATTCGTGGGGACGAGACTTCCGGAGCTGTTCCAGTAACCGAGCAAGCTCCGGATGATGCTCAGACGCAAATGCCATCGTCACGGTAAGATCAGATTCGGAAACGTCCGCCCGCGGCTTCTTATCAGCCGTCCTGTCGCCGGTTTTTGGGGAGTCGGAACGCCGTTCGTCGGCAGGCGGTTCCGGTACGAACGCAACGACATCCCGACCGATTATGAAGACCGCGAGGAAGCCGATTGCCAGTGTCGAAAGGAATGCCCGACTCATCAATAAACCCCTGCTTCATCATCGGTCTTAATCCCATGATGATCATCCGCGGCCGCTGCGGCGTCCAGATCAACAGCCGTCAGCAACCATTCCGGCGCGACAAGACTGGAAACGGAATCATCAGAAACACTCCATTCTTCAAGTTCCGCATTCATGTCGATGGCAGAGGCATCGTCCAGTAGCAAAACCAGGGCATCTGCTGTTGCATCATCGACGGCCGCAAAATCGACCTCGCCCGGCCGCGGCCGCTGCTGTGACACCATCGCGATCACCGCGAGAATCAATGCGACTGCCGCTGTGAAAACGCCGAAGCACGCGAATGCGGGCCGACGCAACAGGACAGGCTCAGCAACCATCGCGCCAACCATGATCAACGGCCGAGTTGATGGTCGAATTGTACAAGCCAGAGCAATCCCGCATGTCAATTGCGTCGCGGCGATCACCGCTTCACACAGAGCCACGTCGTCCGCCATCGCCGTTTCAAACAACTCCGCCTGCTCGCTCGATAATTCGCCCAGCACATACTGCATCGCGGACCACTGCACGTCACCATGGTCCGGCTGAGAAACACTTGCTTTGTCTTGTGTCATATTTGTTTCACCATGATTCAGGGACTGTGGGAATCATCCACGAATGCACGCAACTGCGAATCTTCTCTGAGCCGCAGCAAACCCCGACGCATCCATGTCAGCACAGTTCCGAGTGGCTGTTGCATCTGTTCGGCAATTTCCGCAAATGTCTGCTCTCCGTATATCCGTCTTCGAATCACTTCCTGCTGTTCCTCAGGCAACCTGATCAGCGACCGCTGAATCGCCTGAACGGTCTCTTCGTTCACCCCGCCCAGATCCATCATCCACTGAGCACTGGAACTCGCCTGCCGCTCCATCTGACCACTGACCGACTGCTCTGAAAATCTCTCGCGATGCTTCGTGTCTCGTTTCTGTTGCCTCAAATACTGCCGTGCTTCATTCAAAGCAATTCGAAATAACCAGCCGCGAAGCGTCGCCGGGCGTGCCGAATGAGCCGACTCAATTGCCCGAATCACCATCTTCTGGAATGCGTCTTCTGCAAGATCACGAGTCTTGAGCACACCCAGTAAAAAAGCCTTCAGATCTGCTTCCCACTGTACGCATGAACCCTTAACCATCGATCGCATGGCATCTGGCGTCTGCTGCGATCCGGACCCGTTTTCACAGCGATTTTCGTCGTCCTGCGTCAACAAGTCCCCCTTACTCAAAGTTGCTTCCGCCCATACGATGCACCTCAACTCCGCATTATTTCAACCGCTCACAAGAAAACCAGTAAGGCGAGCGGCAGGATAGAACTTACCATCCGCAATTTGGACGACGGACTTCCAGTCCGTCGAGTAGCACCCTGCGACGGACAGGAAGTCCGTCGTACCGGTAAATTCATTTCTGCCGCTCGCCTAAGAGCGAGGACGTTCGGGGCAGAAGAATGTATGGGCAGAAAAATAGCAGCCATTTTTTGCCCAACATCTCTTTGCCCATGATGTTGAGGCCCGACGATAGATCTTAGCCCGGCGGCGGATCGTTGTTTTTTTCGGCCGACACTGTCTTCTCCGCGCGGCCAGGACTGAGGGACGTGTTGTTAAGTCAGCCGCAAGCCGCTCACAAAAACCCAAATCTGGCCGCGCGGAGTATTACACCATCGTGAATGTGTCTGCCTCATGCACAATTCAGTCGAGGCCGAACGCGAGGCACTTCTCATCGATTCGGAAAAATCGGTGCCACGGTCCTGACCGGTTCAAGCAGTCCACGGGAAGACTCCGATACATAAACTGGACCACGAAAGTGCGTGACGCATGCAGCCGAAACTGCCGAAGTGCGCAGGAGCGTCGGTCTGGTTTCACGGAGTAGAGTTGTGCCACGAAGCAAGATTGCCACTGGAATTCTGTTCGCATCTGCGGTGTTGTCAACGCACTTGTTTGAGAGCGCTGGGGCTCAGGAACGCGGACTGTCAGGATTCACACCGATTGATGCTGCAGAGGTTTTGCAGGGCTACACCGAAACCAGCGCCCCGCAAGTCGATCAGCCCGCTCCCGGCGCGAATCAGTTGCCGCAGTTGCAGGACACACCCCCGCGGACGCGGCGTCCGGGCACGTCGGCAGCTGGGAGCAGTTCGCCCGATTTTCTGCGTGGGCGGCAGCTTGCAGATACAGGTCCACGTCGAGGTCGCCAGTCACATCAATCACTTCTGGCCCCCGCTCAATTTCATGGAAATTTCTTTGGGACGAGTGGGTCGATCAGTGCCAATCTGGATGTCCAGGGAGCCAAGAGGTTCTCCGCCGATATTCCCGCTGCGGGTGGAAACGCACGCTTCAATATTGCAGATAACAACAAGGGCGTGCCGCAGAACCGCGTGTTCACTGACTATCGCCATTTCAACAACGCAATTGCAGCGGGCTCCACCGACCCCGGCCTTCCTTCCTTTGGGCGTCGTCAGGACCTTGACAGTTTCCTGGTTGGAGTTGAAAAAACCCTGAATGAAGATGAACTCATCTCTGTCGAGATTCGCCTTCCGTTCTCAGGCAACGCGGATATCAATCAGCCCGGCTACGTCGTATCAGCAGGTGAATTCGGCAACATTCCGATCTTGTGGAAGCAAGCCATTCTTCTGGAGGATTCGTACAGCGTGGTTGTGGGATCAAGCCTCATTACTCCCACGGGCGGAGATGTCACAGGCCAGATTTTCGGAAGTCCTTTCAGCGTCAACAATGAAGCCTGGCATCTCGCACCATTCTTTGGCGGGATTCTGACCCCACAATTGGCGAGTACCGATGGTTTTGATTCCATGTTACCGGGCGTGACGAAACTGTTGAGCCGTACGACTTTCCAATACTTTGGTTCAGTCGATTTTGCGTTGAACGACCAGGAAGTTGTGTTACCCGGCGAGCAGCCGGGCGGCTTTCGTGAACCCACACTGATGTTTCTGAGTTCCGCAGTCGTGGTCAATCTTTTCGACAAGGCGACTGCAAAGCATCTGACGCGCCTCGACGGCAGTGTGGAACTCCATTATGCGAAGGACATTGGCGGAGGAAGTTCGTTCAATTCCAGTTCTTCGCCGGGGTCGCTGGTGTTTTCCCAGAACGGGATCACTGACCTGCTGAATCTGACGGCGGGTCTTTCGGCCGAAATCCATCGAAACACTCGCATCCAGGTGGCCGCTGCCGCTCCGCTGGCGGCGAGTGATGCGTGGAATCACCGGGCATTTGACGGCGAGTTGATCGTGAGCATCAACCGATTCTTCTGAAACGCCGTCGGGAAAAGCTAGGCTCAAGTCCTGTCGACGATGCGCACAATAGTGTGCTGTCAGCGCCTATTTTGTGTGCCACTGGCTCTGCCAGTGCTTCCTGTAAGGCGAGCGGCAGCAATGGATTTTCCGTAGCTGAATTCGCAAGAATTCAGACCTCTTGCTCGAAGAACTGAATTCTTGCGAATTCAGCTACAACTTTAGTAAGTAACTTCCTGCCGCTCGACTAAATGGGGGCACACTGGCAGAGCCAGTGGCACACAGCAATACACGACCGACAGAGCACGAGGTCAAGGCTGTACGTTCGTCGGCGACGACTGCAGTAGTTGGCGAGCCATCGTTTCGCAGTGTACGAATGCATTGCTGTCGTGGCCCCGCTGACGACGCGACGCGATGGCGTCAAGGCACGCACGAGCTTTGGCATCTAGTTTCGATGTTTGAAACTTGAGGTGCGCAACAACCGCTGAATACGCAAGCATCTGGATTCTTGCTTCGTGAAAATCATTCAAAGTGATCTGGAGCGCATCCGGCGGCGGTTGATACAGATGCTGTCGGGCGTTCTGCAACTGACTGAGATAGTTCCTACGAAGGTCATCCGGAGCGGAATCCGTTGCCGCCGTGGGACCTTCCAGCGGGATGAGAATTGCCAGCGTCCTGGCAAGACGCACGGCTGTCAAAAACTCAGAGTCGTTGATGACTGCACTTTTCCCTGAGACTTCGGGTTCTGCGGGCAGGTGTTCGAATGCACGGCTGAGTTGTTCGATGGCTACTGTATAATATTCGGCAGGAGTGAATGATTCAGCATTGGATTCCATTGTGATATCCAGAGCCCCCGCGATCTCTTCGGCCGCTTGTTCGAGAGCGATTCGGGCCACTGTGTGGCGAACGAAAACATCATTCGGAATCATCGCCACTACGATGTCGGCGTCTCGTTCAGCTTCCTCAATAGCGCTGATTTCCGTATCTGCTTTTGTGTCTGCCATCAGATACTTTGACAACTGGCATTCTGCATATTGACGCCGGGCCTCAACGTCCCATGGGTGGTCCCTGAGATAGTCGGAAAGCGCCGCAGCGGCATCCTGAATTGCAGCGACTGCGTCCGGAGTACGCTCCTTAACCTGTGACAGAAGCGCGGCCAGGTTTGCTTTCCCTATCATGATGTCGCGATCCAAAGCGTCTTTCTCGCCCTGATCGATGGTATGTGTCGGCAGCAGGGCGGCTGCCTGGTTTCGTTTCTGACTTGCCTCACGGAATAGTCGCAGTGCTTCCTCCACCGTTTCAGGAGTCGCCTGTAAGTGCCCCTGGATGATCGGTTTAGCCAGTCGATTTGCTTTATCCATAAAGACATTGGCGAGCAGCCGGAGGGATTTTGGTTTTCTGGGATCATCATCGCGGAGTCTCTCGGCGACCCCCTGGCGAAGTGACTGTGCTTCTTCCAGCCAGATCGGGACATCCTCATGCTGCGGACTGACTTGTTCCATAGCGACGAGGGTCGTGGCGAGATCCGCCTGGGAATCCAGGTCCGTCGGATCATCCTGAGACAGCCCGCGTTGGATCGATTCTCCGAGTCGAAATTCAGCGAAGGCCGCTGCTGACTGCTCCGACGCCTGCAGGCTGCGTCCATTGACGAAATGCAGCGTGGCAATCGCACGCTGGTTGCTTTTGTCACGGGATGAGACCGGCGCATACGTCAATTCTTTCAGTCGGTCGCGCCCTTCCTTCATCAAACGCACCCGGAGGTCATTGAACGCCGGCTGTCGGAACACATCATTCTGGTCAATTTGCAGATAAAACTGATTGACTGCCCCTAGTCCCAGCATGGCCTGTTGCCGCGCATCGAGCATAAATTTCACCGAGACCAGAAAACCGACCAGCAGTGCCATCACCGGCAGCCCGGCGAGACTGGCGGTCTTCGGGTAACGTCTGCAGATTCGCCAGAAATGTCCCAGCGGGCCGACGCGACGAGCGGAAACCGGTCGCCCTTCGAGGAAAGCCGTCAGGTCATCCGTCAGGTCAGCCGCAGAGGCATATCGCTGCTCGGGCTTTTTTGCCAGACACTTCAGACAGACATTCTGGATGTCTTTTGAGATCGAACGGTCGCGTCGCTGCGGCGGAAGCGGATCGAAATTCTCAACTTTGTCGCTGAAACTGGTGATATCCCCCTTGTATGCAATCGGGACCTCGCCGGCGAGCAATTCATACAACATGCTGCCCAGCGAATAGATATCCGCCGACACGGTCACACTGGCTGCATCACGAAACTGCTCGGGGGCCATATAACTCATGGTTCCCATCGCCGTGTCATCCTGCGTGAGCGCGGTGTCGGAATCGACCAGCTTCGCGAGGCCGAAGTCCGTGACCATCGGAATCATTCCATCCTGCATGAGGATGTTTTCCGGCTTCAGGTCACGATGAATGACGCCGCGACGGTGAGCGTGATCGATGGCACTGGCAATATCCCGCATCAACTCCACTGCACGTGGTGCCGGCACCGTCGCGTCGCCCTTGATGAGATCCCGCAGGTTGCCGCCTTCGATCAAATCCATTTCGTAATACAACTGCCCAGCCGTATTATGGATGCTGTGGATCTGGACAATGTTTGGGTGCATCAGCCGCGCGGCGGCCTGGGCCTCCACCAGAAACCGTTGTTGGTAAAGCTGTTGCCGTTCCGGATTGCCAACGACTTTGTTCTGCTGAATCAGCTTCACTGCGACGGTCCGCCCCAGTTCACGATTCAGTGCCCTCCAGACGACCCCCATCCCGCCGCTTGCAATGGGTTCGATCAGATCAAACTGCTCGATCCCTGAAGTGTCAGTGGCACTGTTTGAACGCTGATCGTCAACCTGAAATCCACGAATCACGGCTTCCCGTTTTGCCAGATCCGAAACCAGCAGCGGGCATGTCCGCAGGATGGGAAATCGGCGCACATACTGGTCAGTTGTGGGAAGTACAGGAGAGTCGTGATCGGAACCGGCCGCAGCCGGATCGACTCCGCCGCTTGAAGCCGCTTCGTTTGCCCAGGCATGCTGCAGTTCAACGTGCAGCAGCTCAAGCAACAGTAATACATGCTCCACCGACAGATCGAACGAGTCTGACTTAATGCCATGATTTGCAAGATGCAGCGCGATGTCGACATCCGCACCGGACTGCAGTGCGGCTGCGAAACCGTCTACGATCCCTCGAGATTCTTCTGAAAGACTCTCCCTGTTCTGATGGGGAATGAATCGCAGCGACTGCGGCGATTTGGTGACCATGCATTCGGTCGCATTGTCGCTGACAGGTGCGAGTGTTTCCAAAAACGATGGATTGTACTCGGCGACCGCCGCGCGACACGCTGGGCAACCGTCAACATGGCGCGAAACTTCCGCGCTGCTTTCACCCGGAAGTTGACCGGCTGCAAAAGCCTTGAGCGTCGATTTGTCCGGACAAGATCGTAAATTCACACGGCGGTCCTTGTTTCACAACTGATAGACTCCCTGATGTTACAATGTTAGACCCATTCGATATAGCGACCGCGTCCGAAAGCGATATTCTCGGCTGCGCGCTACCCAGGCGAGCGTTGCGACGTCAGTCCACCGTCACTCGAATTGATCGCCACTCGTATCACCGCAGTGCCCTGGTGCTCCCTCAAGATTTGATTTTCGGGTTAGTATGACCGTGAGCCGTAAAAACTACTAAGGACCGGCGCAGAATTAGCTGTCGTCTTTCGGGCGTGGAGCACGTTTTTAACGTGCTCGGCACGATGGAATCGTGCCCCACTTGTTTCTGTCTCAGTCCTTATTCCAACGAAAGCTCGTGGGAAATGAAAAGGGAAATGAAAAGGGGTTGCTGTCAGTCCATCGATCCCACATGCGTTCTGCAAGTCCGAAAGACATCGTCATTCCCGCTCCACCGGTTCCCGTACAAAGATGGATGCCGGGTTCGGGAGTTGCTTCAAACACCGGAAGTGTCGGGTGCTTTGCGTAGAAACCATGCCAGTGCTCGGCCACCGTCCAGTCGGGCAGCTGCAGAATTTTCCGGAGTTCCCGCAACATCAGTTCATCGACAGACGCCTTGTCGAACGGTTCGATGTCGGCACCGTACTCATGTGAATCTCCTAAAATAATGTCTCCATGATTATTCTGGGACGCCATCACGTGAATTCCAAAGTGATCCAGCTCCGGAGTTTCGTCCGAGATGCGTTTTCTCAGATCTTCAATGCCGGGACAGATTTCAAAGTTGCGATAATGCCGAAGCGTCAAGCCGCTGGCCAGGTGCGGCCCCAGAGTCCACCCAGTTCCGTGGCCTCGTACGCTCATCATTTGCAGCTTGCAGCGTTTCATATCTGACGAAGCGAGAACATTCGGGAACAGCGACTGCATATCCGCGCCGCAGCATATTATGGCTCGTTCAAAGTGCTCGCAATCGCCGAGACTTGTTGTGACTCGCACGTTGGTGCGGCCACACATGTCGTCTCCGATCGACTCGACCGAAGCAATGTGAGTCTCAAAGTGGAACGTGACGCCGTACTTCGCCGCCAGCCATGCCGGGATCGATCGTGTTGCTTCGCGGGGATTCACACAGCATTCAGTGGGACTGTAAAGTCCCCCCAGAAGTCCATGGAAGTTTGCTGCGGGTGTGCGTCGCTGAACCTCCTCGGGCGTCAGCAACTCGCAGGCAATTCCCAGAAATTCGGCTCGTTCTCTGAACTGCTGCAGCACGATCCATTCGTCCGGTCGATGTGCGAGATGAATTGAACCGCACGGATTCACCCACAATCCGGCTTCCGTCGAAAGCCGCAGCCATCGCGTGCGGCTGAGCATCGCGGTTTCATAGTTTTCGCCATGCGGCTGACCAATCGGCCAGATCATTCCGAAGTTTCGAATAGAGGCCCCTGAGGCTCGCGAATTTCTCTCAAAGACGGTCACCTGACAGCCACGTTCCGCCGCTGACCATGCATGAGCCAGCCCGACAATGCCGGCGCCAACGATAGCTGCTTTGGATTGACGCACGAGGATTTCTTTCAGGACAAAAGTCATTGTCTGCCGCCTTGCTGGCGGTCGGACACGCTCACACTATCTTAACACTGTGCTGCAGAATATTGTGTGAGACAGAATTGTGTGCGACAAAGTGTAGCGTGATCCCGCGATTGCATTCTTTTAAGTCTTCTGAAGATTCTGTGAATTCCGAAGCATTGAGGCCTCAATTGAGAGAGAAACAATCCGACGCATTTGACTCAGCTGTCTTCGAACCTGTTCCGACGAATGCGTCAACACGTCGACAATCGCTCTGGGCTTTATGGGCCGTACTGGCTGCGTTTGGTACGTACTTCTGCATGTACGCCTTCAGAAAGCCGTTTACAGCAGCAAGATTCGATGACTTGACCTGGATGGGACTGACATTTAAGTCCGTGCTGGTGACATCGCAGGTGATTGGTTATGCGCTCTCGAAATTTATCGGCATCAAAGTGATCTCGGAAATGCGCGCCTCAAAACGGGCTCAGACTTTGCTCGGGCTCATCGGAGTTAGTGAGGTCGCACTGATTCTGTTCGGACTTGTGCCGCCGCCCTGGAATGCAGTGTTCATGTTTTTCAACGGGCTTCCCCTGGGCATGGTCTTTGGACTGGTGATGGGGTTTCTGGAAGGACGACGAGTCACCGAAGCTCTCTCCGCCGGTCTATGCGCCAGCTTCATTCTTGCGGACGGAGCGACAAAATCGGTTGGCGCCTGGTTACTGGAAATGGGCGTTTCGGAATACTGGATGCCGGCTGCTGCGGGCGGACTCTTCACAATTCCGCTGATCATTGGTGTCACAATGCTGGCGCGCACACCACCGCCCAGCCGGCAGGACGTGGACGCCCGATCAGAACGGGTCCGAATGACTCGCGATGATCGCTGGCTGCTGATGCGACGCTATGGATTTGGTCTGACCATGTTGATTGTGATGTATCTGCTCGTCACAATCCTGCGAAGCATCCGGGCTGACTTTGCGACTGAGATCTGGATCGGACTCGGTGAGCCTGCCGCGCCGCATACTTTTACAACTTCTGAAATCATCGTGGCACTGGGTGTCGTTGTGATCAACGGGAGTATGGTTTGGGTCCGTGACAACAGGCGAGCTTTCAATCTGTCGCTGCTGACATGTCTTGCAGGATTCTGTTTACTTGGCTCGGCTCTGATTGGAAGATCGTTTGGACTGGGCGGGTTCAGCTTTATGGTCATGGTTGGCCTTGGCTTGTATCTGCCATACGTGGCGATGCACGCCACAATCTTCGAGCGTCTGCTTGCGATGACTCGTGAAAAGGGAAACGTTGGCTTTCTGATGTATCTGGCGGATTCCACAGGTTATCTTGGTTACGTGGGTTGCATGCTCTTCAAAGGTGCGTTCAATCATCAGGGAAAATTCCTGCCGTTTTTCACGACCGCGTGCTGGATCACGTGCGTGTTGTCGGTGCTTTGCATCGTGGCAGCCATGCGTTATTTTGGTGGTCAGAGGCTGACGGAATCTCAGTGATTCAGTTATTTCGGTTCAAAGGAACATTACGATTCATGACAGGCCAATCTCTCGCCGCTGTTTTCCACGGGAACGCCGGGGAAATTGAATTGCAGTCTGTCCCGACTCCAACACCACGTGGTGGCGAGGTCCTCGTGCGCGTCGAAAGCTGTACTTTGTGTGGAAGCGATCTGCATAGCTTCGAAGGCCGCAGAAAGGTTCCAGTCCCCACCATTCTGGGTCATGAAATTGTCGGACGAATTGAGGCATTTGGCCCCGATGCCGTTCGCGCTGATGCCGCCAGCCGTCGTCTTGAGCTGGGAAGTCGAGTCGTCTGGGGACTGGTTGCCTCCTGTGGGGAATGCTTCTACTGCCAGCGCGATCTGCGGCAAAAATGCCTGCGCTCCGTAAAGTACGGCCATGAGGCGTTTCGACCTGGTTATGAACTGCTTGGGGGACTTGCAGAGCACTGTCTGCTGATGCCTGGCACAGCCATTGTGCAGGTTCCCGATGAAATGAGCCTGAACGTCATCAGCCCCTGCGGTTGTGCCACAGCAACAATTGCCGCAGCGCTCGAATCCATCGACACAATGCAGGATCGAACCATCTGCATTACAGGTGCGGGCCTGCTCGGCCTGACGGCCAGCGCGATGGCGCGAAGCCGAGGTGCGGCGGCGGTGATTGTGTGTGATCTGCATGAAGAACGTCGAGCCCGCGCGAAGCAGTTTGGGGCCACGCATTGTGTAACTCCGGATGAATTGTCGTCGGTGCTGAAAGACGAAACCGGGGGCCACGGTGCCGACGTCGCGCTGGAAGTCTCCGGAGCTCCGGCAGCGTTTCATACACTGTGGCCACACCTGAGACTGGGAGGCACGCTTGTCCTTGTGGGTGCTGTGTTTCCTTCGGAACCCATTCGATTGGCGATGGATGAAGTCGTGCGACGCAATCTGACAATTCGCGGCATCCACAACTACGCGCCTCGACACCTGGCCCAGGCCGTTGATTTTCTGCAGCAGGCACAGAATACGTCGCCGTTTGAAACGATTGTCTCACAATGGTTCAGCCTGCCGGACGTCGCATCGGCCCTGAGCGCGGCGATGAATCCTGCGAACATCCGCGTGGGCGTGAAGCCATAGCAATCGGTCTGATTACCGCTGATTTCGTCACTGGCAAGGCATTAAGACCGGCGCAGAAATAACTGTCGTCTTTTGGACGTGGGGCACGTTTGTAACGTGCCCGGCACGATGGAATCGTGCCCCACTTATTTCTGTCTCAGTCCTTAGTGCCTCGTCAACCGTGTGCTGATGAGTGCCACTGGCTCTGCCAGTGCTTTCCATCGGCATAAAGCACTGGCAGAGCCAGTGGCACACAACCCATCAATCCATCACTGACAGACCGTTCGCGTGCCGTTGAGTCTATGTCTTTACTGCCCCCGGTTTTCCGTCTTCAACCACAAACGTGCCTCGATTGACCAATGGGGCATCAGGGGTTTCGACGTATTCGACCATCTGATAGTCGCTTCGCCACTCTTTGGAAGTCACTGTGCAACTGACGTAGCCTCGCTCAGAATTCTGAAACTTTACAAAAGGGTTTTCCGACATCAGCTCCGCATGGTTTTTCCCGAACTGCAGCCCATTGCCACCTGAAGAGATCGAGGTGCCAACGAATTCAGAAGCCACAATTGGAGCCATCGCATTGTCGAAGTCGATTTTCAGATCGTTCACCCAGTTCGAGTGAATGTCGCCTGTCAGAACTACCGGGTTCGGAATGCGACGGGTTGCCAGGAAATCCAGCAGTCGGCGTCGAGCGACATCATATCCGGACCATTGATCCATGCTGAATTTCGCTTCCGACCCTGCAGTACGATCGACGCGAGCCATCATCACCTGCTGCCCAAGGACGTTCCATTTTGCCTCGGACATCAGAAGTTCGCTCATCAGCCACTTCTCCTGAGCGTCTCCCAGCATTGTACCCAGCGGATCAAACACACCACCTTCGAGCGGTTTCAGTTTGTCGCCGTTTGGTTGATCCGTACGATACTGCCGAGTGTCAAGCATTTCAAAACGTGCCAACCGACCGAAGTCAATGGTACGATAAAGGGTCATGTCCGGTCCCTGAGGCAAGCACGTGCGACGCAGCGGCATGTTTTCATAATACGCCTGATATGAGTTTGCTCGACGCAGCAGGAACTCAGCCGGGTAGACATGGGATTCTTCCGAAATGGCTCCGGCGCAGTTGTTGTCAAATTCGTGATCGTCCCAGACAACGACCCAGGGGCACAGTGCGTGCATGGTTTGAAGCGACGGGTCCATGCGATACTGTGCATAGCGGTTGCGATAATGTTCCAGAGTTGTGATCTCGGGACCGTGATGCTTACGAACTCGGTTGTCCATTCCGGCGTATTCGTAGATGTAATCGCCCAGGTGAAGGACAAGATCGAGATTCTCTTTGGCCATGTGATCATAGGCCGTATAGTATCCACTTTCGTAATGCTGACAGGAAGCAAATGCGAACCGCAGTCGTTCGGGCATCACGTTTTCAGCCGGCATGGTCCGAGTCTTTCCGATGCGGCTGATCGCATCGCCGACATGGAATCGATACCAGTACCAACCGTCAGGCTTGAGACCGGAAAGTTCGACGTGAACCGAGTGGCCCAGTTGAGGCGTGGCCAGTTCTGTTCCTGACTGCACAATCTGCTGAAATCCTTCGTCGCTCGCGACTTCCCATTTTACTTCGAAATTCTCCGACTTCATGCCGCCGCCGTTGAGGGGATCCGTGGCAAGGCGGGTCCACAAGACCACTCCATCGCTGGTCGGATCTCCGGAAGCGACACCAAGTTGAAACGGATCCTGTGCAAAGATTGGCCGAGGAATCACAGCTCCTGCAGAGAATCGACCCAGCCATGGAAGGATGGCCAATGAGGCTCCCGAAAGAAGCATGTTTCTGCGTGTGACTGCGAGTTCGAAGAGTTGACGCTGAGTTGGCATCGTGAATTTCTTTTCCGGGAACGAGTCAGAAGGTACGAAAAGTTGGATAGCGTAGTACAGGACAAGTGGTTCGTTGTTTTATTGAGCGGTTCGGCGCGAGCCGCCGGTGAAGTTCTGAAACAACCGATCGCGCGCTTTTCCCGCAACTCAGGGAAGAGAGTGAGAAAAATGTTAACCGCGGATTTCGCGGATTTCGCGGATTTCACAGATAAACACAAGGTGACTCATCCGTATCATCCGCGAAATCCGCGGTCATAAAACACCGGTGGCTAGCGCCATTCCGTTCATGTTTGTGACGAACATCCCGCAAGCGTCCCTGGAGGTTTATTTAAGGGCTCTCAAGGAGGAATCTATTAATCGGCCCGCGATAGCTTTCCAGGTCCGCAGTCTGCATCCCAGGCACTTTCCCCATATCGTCGTAGCGACGTACTTTGAGGCACGCGGCAAAGTGAGGATTGGTTTCAAAATTTTGTGCCTCAGCATCATTCATAGGCCCACCCTGCAATTGCAGGCTCAGGCGGGATGACTCGGAAAGTTCTTGAGCATATGTCGGAATCTTCCAGCACAGGTATCGCTTGGCCGCAACGTGTTGTCGGATCGGTTCCAGGATCACTTCGGGAAACAAATCCTGCAGCAACCTGGCACCGATCACTTCATGCCTTGCGTCCACACCGTGTTGAGCAATCTCTTCACCGAGATCATGCAGCATATGCCCATAATCATGCAGCAGGCAGGACAGAACGATCGTGTCTGATTCGCCAGACTGCTTTGCGAACTCTGCGGTCTGAAGAGCATGCTCCAGTTCGCTGACGTTCTCGCCGTAGTGGCGATGACCGTGCTGCTGAAAGATTGAGAAAATCCGATCAACAGGTGCCATGTGAGTGCATTGAGTCATAGTGATTTCCTGCTTCTCCTGCTGGTACTACTGAACATGAATAATGCAAATCAGCGCAGTGGTTGTTCGCACAAACATCTGCCCATTCGAAACAGCCGGCGTAGTATACATTTCCTCGTCGAGTGAGTTCTTTGCGAGCACATGGAAGCCGGGGCGGTTCTCGAAGATCGTGCAGGTGCCAGTATCTTCAAACATGTAAATTCTGTCGCCAACAGCAATCGGAGAACTGTAGGTCGATCCCGCGGCCCGCGCTGTGTGCAGGACTTTTCCGGAAACGGGTTCGACGCACGTGTACACTCCCAGATCGCTGATGATGTGCAGGTAGTCGCCGACGAGCAACGGAGATGGCACGTAAGGCATTCCTCGCTCACTTCGCCATACGACATGTGTTTCTGAGACATCTCCTGTTCCGCCGAGTTTCACCGCCAGCGATTTCTTTTCGGGTGATCCACCGAAGCTGAAAACCATATCGTGACCCACAGATGGCGTGCAGACGAATTTTTCGGAAGGGCCAGAGACATTCCAGAGCAGTTCGCCGGTCGAGGGATTGAGTCCGAGCGTTTGTTGCGACCCTGTCAGAATCAACTGGTCCTTGCCGTCATACTGTGTCAGCACAGGTGTCGAGAAAGATCGCTGATTGATGGTGGGAGTGTATCGCCAGACTTCATCACCGGTCCTGCGATCGAGCATGACCACGAACGCTGTGCCATCCTGATGGCCGTTGATAATCACTCCTTCGCCGTAAATCACCGGCGAAGCGGCGAAGCCGTGATTTGAAAAATACGTTCCCGGGGTCGCGTTCCACAGAAGATTCCCGTCCATGTCCAGAGCGACCACCTTCATTCCCTGATCATCCACAAACGCCGCGAAGACCCGCTCCCCGTCCGTGGCTGGCGTAGAGGACGCCATTGTGTTGTCCTGATGCATTTTGCCGCCTGGCCCGGTGTGGACTGACTTCGACCAGAGAATCCTGCCATCAGCTCGGTGAATACAGATCACTCGTCGCGATTGATCTTCTTCGACGCCGGTTGTGACAAAGACACGATCGCCAGTCACAATCGGTGACGATCGGCCTCGTCCGGGAATCTCAATTCGCCAGGCAATGTTTTCCGACGCACTCCACTTCATCGGCGCTACAGATTCAGTGCTGATGCCGTTGCCGTTTGGGCCGCGCCACGCTGGCCAGTCGTCCGCAGGCGATGCTGCAAGTGTAAAAATCGTGAGAATGCCCGCTGCGAAAATGTGTGGAAGGCACTGAACTGATCGGGACATGTTCTACTCAATCGTTTCGTAGTGGGTTATGGAATTGTCTTTGTGTTGACACGAAAATTCCTGACTCTACCGGATTCTATGTGCAGCTCCCAACTGGTTTTCAAGTGAAAATCGAGTGTGGGAGAATGCTTCGTTTAACGGCGAGCCGCAGGCGTAGGCGGCAGAGAATTCGCCTGCGCCTGCGGCTCGCCGTTAAACGAATGACTTTCCCGTAATAACACAAACGTAGAATCCGGTAGGGTCAGGAAAAATCAAGGGATCACTCAATCTCAACTATGGCAATACGAACTGGCCGGCTTCGATGCCCGACTCCAGATTGAAGAGCCGCACATTGCCAGTCACGTCGGCGGCGATCACATGAGTACCGTCCTGAGTGATCGCCAGATCGGTGACTTCATCGTCCATGGAAATTTCACGCAATCGGTGATCCGGTTTCTGCCAGACAGCCAGTTTTCCACCGCGACCTCCGACAATGAATGAACCTGCCGCCGTCGCATCTGTCGCGAGCAGGCCGCCGATTTCCTCACGGAGAAGTCGAAGCTGACGCCCTTGATGCAGGTCCCACTCACGCACGGTGGCATCTTCGCTGACAGACATCACCGTGTTCGAATCAGCCGACCAGACAAGGCCGTGAATGGCTCCTGAGTGACCGCGGAGCGTATGGAATGGATTTCCGGAATCAGCCTCCCAGATCTGCAGGCTTCCAAAGCGATCTCCGGATGCCAGCAGCAAACCATCGTTGCTGAAGGCCAGTGACAGTACCCAGTCAGTGTGTTTTTTCATCTCAGCAACTTTGTCACCGCTGATCGTGTCGAAAACTCGTACGGTTCGTGACGGACCGCCCAGAGCGACGAACCGACCATTGGGACTCAGGTCTGCGGCAAGCACAACATCAGATTCACTTCCCACTTCGAATAGTGTCGATCCTGTCGCCACGTCAAAGCCAGCAGCTTTTCCTGAGGTGCCGCCGATCCCTCCGCCGACGAGCAGGATGTTCCCGTCACGAGAAAATCGCAGCGTAAAGACATCACCTGGCGAGAAAGGAACGGTTGTGACAAGAGACTGATCGGTCCATTGGTAGATCATCACTTCCCGATGACCCGCGACGGCGACCAGCGACGCGGTTGGACTTGTCGCAACCGCCGTAACAACATGTTTCAACGGACGCGCTGTCGTGACCAAAGTCTTCGTCGCAGAGATATCCATGAGTGCTGCCTGAACTTCGGCCATTGGCAGCGACGCGATCTCTGTTTTCGCCGTTGCCGGTGCAGCGATTCGCGGTCGCGGGCGATTCATCGCGGGCCGAATGGGTTTGGACGACGGTGCTGTGGCCGCAGTGACTCGTTCCGACAAACCACCGTGAATCCAGCCAAAGATCAGATCCAGCTCGCGCTGCGGCAGCTTTGCGCCGTTGGGAGGCATCTGAGGATCTTCCAGATGAGCGGGAAGGGTATAGATCATGCTTTCTTCGGGCTTCCCTGAAACAACCGCTGCGCCGGATGTGGAGCCTGCTTTGATGCCTCCGACCGTCGAAAGATCAAGCCCCCCGCGCGATTGCTCACCCCGGTGACAGGCAAAGCATCGTTTCTGAAACACTGGCTTCACCTGGTCCCAGGTCACTTCCGCACCAGCAGTGTCCTGAGATACTGCGCTTCGCTCAGTGAAGAGTATCAGAGTGAGTATGGTAAAAATGGTGATCGCGAGATCTCGCATGTTGTGTCTCGTTTTGGTCATAATCGAAGTTGCGATCTGGGTGGGGACTAGTCTCAAATCAAAAATCAAAAATCTCAAATCAAAAATTCCTGACTCGGAGGGCTGACGCCCTGCCGCTCGCCTGAAGTGGTGCTAATGATTGAACACGAACTCGTTGGAATTCAGCAGAGCCCAGAACAGGTCACTGAGTGATGCTTTCACGTCGAGACTTGATTTCAGGCGTTCATGAATTGCCGCCGATTCCTCCGTCGTTGGCTGGCGAGAGAGACAACGTTCGTAGAGTCCGGTGACGACAGTCATGTGATCAGAGTTCTCTGTCAGCAATCGATCGATCACACCGCCCTCGGCGATCTTGCCGGTCGTCGATTCACCGTTGAGCAAATGCAGCGCCTGAGACAGCGTCGGCGATGTTTTGACTTCGCAGGAACATGCCGTGGCTCTCGATGCGCGACCGAATGTGGAAAGGAAGTAATTCGGCGTTGCACCATCCGCGATCTGGACGGCTCGACTGCCGGTGGGAAGTCCGCGAAACTCCACGGTTGTTTCCGTGACCTGGTTCAGACAGTCGAGCAGTACTTCCGCTCGCATCCGGCGGATTCGACCGTGCGAAAAGTGCCGTTCGTCCAGCATGTTCGATTCATTCCGGCGGGTTGCAAGCTGGTATGTGTTTGACGTGCAGATATCGCGGATCAACGGTTTAATGTCATATTTGTATTCTGACAACTTCTCGCCAAGCGTGTTGAGCAATGCAGGGTTGGAGGGAGGATTGCTGACTCTAATGTCATCGACGGGATCAACAATCCCGACTCCGAAGAAGTGAGCCCAGACGATGTTGGACAGATTTCTTCCAAACGCCGGATTCTGATCTGACGCAAGCCAGCGCCCCAAAACGTCGCGGTAGTCGATGCCGGGCGGAAGTGGAGCGGGCCCGGCACCAAGAAATGTCGGAACAACCGGTCGCTCGTCGATGGGATGTTTCAGATTTCCCGTCGCGGCGTTGAAGATCATAATCTCGCGAGGATCCTGAGCCTGTTTGTATCCGACCTGGCTGAAGAAGGCTGCGAAGCCGTAGTAGTCGTCCATTGTCCAGCGGTCGAACGGATGATTATGACACTGAGCACACTGGATGCGAGTTCCCAGAAACGCCTGAGCCATGTTCTCGGCGAGTAACTGTGGTGTTGTCTCGGTCTGATAGTAGCTCGTTGCCGGATTGTCAAAGGTTCCTCCGGTGGCGGGAATCAGTTCCTGGACGACCTGATCAATCGTAACGCCAGAATGAATGCGTTCACGAAGCCACCGATCGTAGAGCTGCAGACCTTTCGGGCTGACGCCGTTGACCGTGCGAATCTGTAGCATTTCCGCCCACTTCATAACCCAGATATCCTGAAACTCGGGCCGAGCCAACAGGGCATCCACCAGCTTACTGCGCTTCTCAGAATCTGTCTCAGCCAGGAACTCCGAACGCTCCTGAGTTGTCGGCAGCATTCCAATCAGATCGACATAAACTCGACGAAGGAAGACCTCATCCGAACACGGCTCGGAGGGAAGCAGGTGAAGGTCTCGCCAGCGAGCCTGAACAAGTTCGTCCACGTAGTTGTTGCTCAAAAGGTCCGGAGCGGTATATGCCGTTCCAGGGCGAACGACGATCGAACAGCCTTCGGTGAACTGGTCGAAACGAGCCATCACAAATGCTGAACCACGACCGTTTGATGACACATCGCCGTCCTCAGTGACGCTGGCTGCCGCGTCATTGTTGCTGATAAACACCGAACGATCTGTCACATCGTGATCAGATCCATCGCTGAAGCTCGCAATCACCATCAGACTCTGAGTCTCACCTTTTCCCGCAAACACCGCTTCCTCAGGGAAAACTCGAATCGCAGTCGGAACAGGCCTGTCGGCTGGATCCGCAGGCGCTCCGCTCTTCATCCACGTCATCAGGATTTCGTACTCGTGCGAGGCTTCAACGATCAACTGTCCACCGGTGTGATCGACGTTGCCGAGAGCTTTATTGATCAGCAGACTGTCCTGCGGTGAAACGAGATTGATTCGTCGTCCCGGAAGTTCTCGAGTCAAACGGTAATGGTCTCCCGCGGGATCGTAGCCAAAAAGACTCAGACGAAAGCCGTCCTTTCCGGACGCAGATCCGTGGCACTTCCCCGTGTTACAACCCGCCTTTGTCAGCGTCGCCAGCACGTCTGTGCGAAAACTGAGTTCAGGGATGACGTCGAAGTCGGCGACCTTCACGGGGACGAGGACTTTCTGACCGTCAACGCTTACATGAATCTCAGTCGCCCCGTTTGCCAAAGGCTGAACGAGTCCGCCTTCCAGTTTGACGATGGAAGAATCGCCTGCCGTACACGATGCCGATGCTGTGACATCCTGAGTGCTTCCGTCCGCACGTTCGGCGAGAATCAACAACCGCTGCCAGTCGCTGCCATCGGACAAAGAGATCTCTGAAGGAAATACCCTGAGTGACCGCTCAGCCTGCACCGCATCGGGGCGCGCTGCATTCTGAGCGAAGACTTCGGGAGTGATGAGTATCAATGCAAGTGTGGCAACGGAGCGTTGGAGATTCATAGAGAGTGGCCTGTTGTTTTGGATTGATATGAGTTCGGCGATTGGCTGGGCGTCAGCCCTCCGTGTAAACCAGGACGCACACGGAGGGCTGACGCTCAACCGCTCGCCCCTTCTTTTCGTTTCCCTCACTTTTTCTTCGCCTGCTGACGCAGGACGTCGAGTTTGCTCAGTGGTTTGCCATCCTGATCGGTGACCAGCATTCCTGCGAGTTCGATTCTCAAAACGCTGCCTCGTCCGACGAGCCAGGACACGTTCTGACCATCGACTTCTCCGGTAAGACGAACCATGAGGTCAGGAAACGTTCCGATCGGGCATGAGTCCTCCGGGCTAACAACGAAACGGATCGCATTATCCGAAGTCGCCACTTCCACAGTTCCTGCGGTGACTCGATTGGGCAGCCCCTCAAGGACTGCCGTCAGCTTTTCCGGCAACTCACCGCGTCGCTCAAGCGCGCAGGACACTTCACGAGTCTTACCCTGTTCTGCAACAACCGGTTCAATTGATCCGGCAATCGGAGCATGTGCGATCGTCAGGTCCATCAGATTTGAGGCCACTACCATTCGGGAAAGCGGCTTGGTTCGACGGCCGCCGCGCTCGTCCATCCCGGTTCGATCAGGAGCCGCATCGGGAGCCAGACCGGGCCGCGCCTCGGCACAGATCTGCCAGGTTCGGGGAATCGCTTTGGACCACGCATGCATCGTATAGTTTACGCTGGTTTGTCCCGAAGGAATGATGACCTTGTCAGGCCCATCGACCCATGGTGGCAGGAACGGAAACGAAATCTCTAACGGTGCCGTAAACCCATCGGCCCGCGTCGCCGTGACCGCCAGATTCAGAGTTCCATCCGGAGCAAGGCTTGTTGCCGGTGTCGATAGAGCGATGGAGTACGGCACTTCATCCACCACAGCAACAGCAAGCCGATCGACCTCCGCGGACTGAAACAACTGGTCCGCCGACGCAGCAACCAGATCAACGACCTGCCGAAAGTGACCGATCACACTGCCAGCCTCGGTTAACGCCGATGCCTCCACATTCACAAGTGCGCCCGTAAGAGCTGCATCGGATGTGGCCTCAATCACGATCGGAACCCAGTAGCGATCCGATGGAATGACGGTCACAGGCAAATGAACTCCTGCGGGAAGTCCGCTGGCCGCCAGATGCACATCGCCGGAAAAGCCACTTCGCTGACACGCCAGGAACGTGACCACTCGATTGCCACGAGGCACCGCGATAGCTTGTCGCTCTTGAGATAGTCGATTCGGTCGAGACAGAAATGCGGTCAACTTTGGTTCAAACGGAGTGATTTCGACTCGATAGAAGAAACCATCGCCACCATTTCCACGTTTGTCCGAGACTTGCACAACATATTCCGCAGATGTCGGAAACGTTACGGAGACATGACTGTCATGGCTGATCCCATCATCACTGGCGGCAATGACTGTCCCGTCCGGCGTTCGAATCTCCAGCAGAGTATCGACAGGACTGCCCAGTCGACTTGCGAAAACCTCGACGTCAAACTTCAGGCCAGCCTCTGCTCGAATCCGGAAACAGTCCTTGTCTCCCGGTTCCTGAATCAGACCATTCAGAGCGATCGGAAGTTCGCTGCCCGGAGCCGCAGTTTCTGACGATGTCGCGTTTGGCTCCTGCTCCAGGACGTTGGCAAACTGGCTCACTCGAAATGGCAGCCCCGTCGGGGCAACTTGACCGTTCTGCTCACAGAAGACCTGCGTCGTTCCGTGAGATTTCTGTTTCAATGAGATGCTCTGCGCCATCGGGCCGCTCGCATCACCTCCAAATGTCACAGGAACAGTCTCTCCGACCGGGCCGCCGACCGGATAAACGAACTGCGGTGCGGGAAACGAACCGACATGCAGCGCGTATCGGCTGGCTTCATTGCCCTCGAAGCTGGACTCATGCAGCTGAACGATATAGTCGCCATCGACAGGAGCGCTGAGCGAAACTATCGGGTCCTGCCGTCGCAGCGGAGTATCGTCCACTGATGCCAACCATTCACCTTGCGGGCTCAGGACATTGAGAACTGCGTCCAGCATTGTCCCGCCGGAACGCATGGCTTCTGCTTCCGCAGAAATTCGATCGCCTTTTCTGAGCGTGACACGAAAGCTGTCAACGTCGCCCGCTTCGATGGTGCCGACGACAGTGTTATTGACTGTCAGCGGCTGAGCATCTTCACTGGCGTCGTTGAATTCGATCTCCACCACGACGGGAAGTCTCGAGATCCCGATGACATGCAGTTCCGAAATTCCGTCTGCAGAACGGATGCGAAACGGATACATCCCCGGTGAACATTTCTCTGCGGCCGTCAGATGGAGAATCAGGACGTTGTCTGATTCTGGCTCCAAACGCTCGCAAGTGATGTCTGAGTTGTAAAACATCGCTTCGACAGCATTCTCCAGGCCAGCTCCGAAGACGGTGACAGGAAACGTCGTCCCCCGCTGCCCGGCCGCAGGAAAGATACGTTCCACAGACGGCGGGGCCGCCTGCAGCAGATGCGAAAACAGCAGGATTGTCGCAATAAAGAGGGAATGTCGGAACATGTTTCCAGTCTCCTGAAATTTCTTAAACTGGCGAGCGGTTGGGCGTCAGCCCTCCGAGCCATTCTTTCCAATCTCGCGATAAAACATCGCGAACCTGGTGCTTTGTCAGTTGTGTTTCGATGTGTGCCACTGGCTCTGCCAGTGCTTCCTGCGCATGAGGAGCACTGGCAAAGCCAGTGGCACACAACCCATCAATGAATGGGTGACAGACACTGGCTGCGGTCAAATCATTCGTTCGATCAAACCGGCTTGCAATCGCGGGCACCGGATCAGCGAGTACACTCGGAGGGCTGACGCCCTGCCGCTCGCCTTTACGTGTCATTACGCCAGCAGGTCACTCTCAACATTGCCATTCATCACAATCGATTGCGGACGATCACCGGGTGACATCAGCGACTTCTCCGCATCAATGCCCAGCAGGTGGTACATCGTCGTCGCATAGTTTTCGATTGACAGAGGCTGTTCGGCCACTTCCCCGGCTAGTGCGTCGGACGCTCCGAAGACATGTCCACGCTTGACTCCGCCGCCAGCCATGACGATGCTGAAAACTCGAGGCCAATGGTCGCGGCCACCGCCTGCATTCACCTTGGGAGTTCTGCCAAACTCACTGGTGATCAGAACCAGTGTCGAATCCAGCAGGCCTCGCTGATCAAGATCCTGTATCAGACCCGCGTATGCTTTGTCGAGATCCGGCAACTGAGTCTGAATGCCGCGGTAGTGGTAAGAATGAGTATCCCAGGCGCCGTACGTGACAGTGACGAATCGAACGCCCGCTTCGACCAGTCGGCGCGCCATCAGGAATCTTGCTCCAGCGGACGGTCGGAGGATTGGTCCCCACGGCTTCATTCCGTACAGAGCTTTGGTTTCATCCGATTCGCCGTTCAGGCTGAACGCCGCTTTAGATTCCGGAGAATCCAGCAACTGGTACGCTCGCTGATAGAACGAATCCATCGTCGCGATGGCATCATCTTCACCCATCTTGCGGAAATGCTGATCGACCAGCTCTTTCCAGGACTTTCGGGTTTCAAATCGGGCATCGTCAATGCCGACCGGATGATTCAGATCCCGCACGGAAAATCCCGTTCGAGCCGGATCGGCACCCAGTGCAAATGGCCCAAACGCATTGCTCAGATATCCGCTTCCCAGAAACTGACTGCCGGCAGTAGGGACAACGACATACGGTGGCATTGCTCCGCGCGGCCCGAGCTCATGAGACACAACGCTTCCCGCACTTGGATAGACCAGCGCCGGGCTGGGACGATAACCTGTAAACATGCTGTGCTCGCCGCGAGCGTGATCGACTTCCGTATGAGTCATGCTCCGCACGATCGTCAGCCTGTCAGCAACCTTGGCCGTTTCCTGCATGTGCGAGCTGAAGTGAACTCCGGGAATCGTCGTGGCGATGTTGTCGAGAATTCCTCGATACTCAAGCGGTGCATCCGGCTTTGGATCAAAGCTGTCCATATGGGCGAAGCCGCCCTGAAGATAAATATGGATAACCGACTTCGCGACTGGCTCTGGTGACTTTGCAGTGGCATCGGATTTTTCAGCCGCCTGCAGCCGGAAGAGATTTCCCATGCTGAGTCCCAGTCCGCCAAGCCAGCCAGCATAAAGAATATCACGACGAGCCGACTTGCGAAAATGCGAAGCATCCGAATGCCATGTGCCGGGTTGTGATGTTGACATGGGAATGTTCCTGATTGTTAAGGTCATGAATTTGAGATTTGAGATTTGAAATTTGAAATTTGAAATTTCGACGATGACGTTTTGTTCGCGCAGCGAGCACGGACTATGGTTCTACGACGCTGTACTCGATCACAAGCTTCGGTCGCTGTCCGACGTTCTCAAACTCCGAGACATAGAAGTCCCATCCGTTTCCGCCTGTATTCAAAAATGCCCAGCCATGGTTTGATTCCCCATTGACCCACAACTGCACGGTGTCCGAAACATCAAAGACAATCTCTGATGAGTTGGCAGCGATCTTGCCGAACGTAAACGCATCCTTGTGTCGGGAAGCCTCAAGTCCGTCGGCCGACACACCAGACACTACGCTGCTCCAGGTGACGGATTCATCAAACGGAACCAGCATGCGGTGCAGATTCACCGTACTGCCCTGATCAAAGGCACTGACCAGCAGACGAGCTGAATGAATCACAGCATTCGGCGGAACCTGTCCCTTTTCCGTTCCAATGATGCCGTCGAATCGCAGCAGGACCTGACTCTCACCACCATCGTTGTCTGCGTCGGTTGAAGCATTTCCATTTCCATCCAGAATCGTGGTCGCAGCCAGGGCCCAGATCTCGGAATCGATCGTCCCGTTGTATCCGTTCACGCCGTTGCGAAACGACGCGGTCACTCTGGCATTGCCTGATGATTTCTCCGTTCCCAAAGTCAGACTCACGCCCGACATCAGAATCAATCCGCCCACGAGAACACTACGAATCATCATGCTTCTCCTTCGTTTAACATGAGCAACGCGCGCACCAAGCGCAGAACGAGAATGGTGGGTTCGAAAGTACGCAGCGGAAAAGGCGAGCGGCAGGGCGTCAGCCCTCCGTGTGCGTTGTGGTTTACACGGAGGGCTGACGCCCAACCGCTCGCCCGAAAGTCTTACTTGAATACTTCCGATGCTTTTTTTGCCGGTTCCGCCACAACAGGCGGGCGGAGTCTTTCCGGAGTCGCAGGCGCTTCCTCAGTGAGCATGTTTTTAGCACCCGATTGTTTAGTTAACGTGAAGGCGTCGTATAATTCGCCGACTGCAGTAAATGCTTCGTAGTGGAGCTTGTCCTTATCAACGTGAATGATCTGATACAGCTGAGTATCTTCGGCATGACGCGACATGAACGGATGTCGCTGAAGGCTGTACATCTTCGGTCCGCTGACGGACACCACATAGACCGTGCCGGAGAAAACGTCCGCAGAGTTCACGCCCGTCGCGGCGTTCACATGCCCCATCGGAGTGTCCAGGCCAGTGCGTCCATAGGTGTGATCGTGTCCCTGCAGCACCAAATCGACGCGATGCTTGTCAAGTACCGGCTTCCAGATCGCTCGCAGTTCCGCGTTATCCCGATCCTTGCCGGTGGAGAACATCGGATGATGAAAAGAACAGACAACCCACTTCTCTTTGTTCTCCGCCAGAATCCCGTCCAGCCATTCAGCCTGCTCCTTTGGCTTCTCATTGCTGTTCATACCGATGATGCGTACGCCCTGATAAACCAGCGTAAAGCAGGCTTCTTCCATTCCGGCTGGCCCGTGTTCTGGCAGGGCAAACTGAGGCCGCCAGTGATGCGATAATCGTCGAGTCTTTTCATCTACTTTAGCCATTTCATGATTCCCCGGAATCGGCACGCTGGGCACCATGGCATTCATCCAGGCTCCAGCTTCGAACCACTCCTGCCACTGCACATCAGATTCTGCGTTGTTGATGAGGTCACCGGCATGGATCATGAATTTCGCTTTGGGTGCATCGCCATAGGCTTCGCGGATCACTCGTGACCACTTCGACCGTATATCATTCTGGGCGTCGCCGAAATAGATAAACGAAAACGGTTCCGGATCTGTGCAGGCGGTGGAGAACTGAAACCATTCACTCCAGTTGACGCCGTCGCCCACTCGATAGGCATACTTCGTTTTCGGCGACAGTCCCTCGAACTTGACAGTGTGAAAATGGGCCGTGTTCAGATCCGTGGTCAAGGACTGAGTTTCTGCAACCAGTTGTCTGCTGTTCGCTTCAAGGTTGGGACCGGCATCAGCGACAGTGAACTCAGCAAGCCCGCGCGGGACATCGACGGACGTTCGCCAGGTCACGGCCTGGCTGGTTGTCGGATCAGCAGCCCAGGTGAGCACAATTCTGTCCGGCAGGATGGAAGGTCGCGCGAATTCGACAGGTTCTACCTTCGGAACGAGCTTGATGACATCAGGAGTCGGATCCTGAGCGGCCACATGATCCGCAGCCACCGGACATATCGCAGAGAAAACGGCCAGTAACAGAAGTCGATGAACAGGACGGAAGAGCATAAAGTACTCCTTTTTCAGAGGCGCGAGGTTGTGTTTTGAACGCATGTTGTCAGGAACGGAAGGTCGGGAAGATCGACATGATGCTCCCATTCATTAAGAGGAACCGTCCAGGGATCGGTTCGTCGTGGTTCGGTCAAAGGCATGATCCATCGGCGACGGCGCCAGCCTTTGGGCTCTGCCGCCAAATTCACGGCAGGATCGATCAGTAACTGTGGCTTTCGACCGTTCAGTGACGCCAGTACGAGTGCTCGCACTTCCATGGATTTTTCGGTTCGGCGTCGATATTCGTCTGCAAGACCGTGAGCAAGGTCGAGAATCATCTCGGGGTCCTTTACGAACTTGATCTGCTGTTCAGGGTTAAGGAAATCCCGGATGTCTGCCTGTAGCGTTTCACCGGTCTCCGGATTTGTCAGGTAGTATCGAATTCCAACAGTTTTTCCTCGCAGCATCATTCGCCACGAGAAATAGTGACCTCTCTCAGTCCAGCCAGTGTTGCCTTCATACATCAGATGCCGCAGAGGCCACAAAACATGAAAGCCGCAGTACAAAAGCAGAGCACTCAAAACGAGACCAGAACGGATCGAGACACTCTCGACGATTGCGTTGCCGCCTGGTACTGAATCGAATGGTCCGGATGACTGTTTCGGAAGGAGTCTCCTGGGCCAGTCCGCTGCAAAGAACACAGTGGTCGCCGCGATCATCAGCCAGGGAAACACATGGATGCTGAACAGGAAGGAATTGCAGACATGAAAAACGATGGCCAGCAGAAAGGCAGCCATCCGAGTTCTCTGCCACAGAACCGCTGGCACAATCAGAAGATCAAACAATAAGCCTCCCCACGTCAGAGCGGAAGAAACAAGTTGGGGATCGAACCACGAATTGGCATTGATCGCCGAGGACTGAGTCATCAGCATGTTCCGCATTGGATCGCCCGACAACCAGTCTCCTTCGATCTTTGCGATTCCGCCAAAGAAGTAAGGCAATCCAATGTGAAACTGCAGCAGCAGCAAACACCACCGTGGAACTGTCTCTGACCGAGTCACAGAGCCGTTGAGTACATCCAGGGCCGCCAGCCGATTGGCGGGCAACAGCACCATCAGCCAGCTCAGTAACAGAATCAGATAATAATGATTCTGGTAGTTTGTTCGATCGATCAAAAAGAAGTGAGTAAACCCGAGCGCAAAAACCAGCGCTGCCGCGCGATACACTGCCCCTGCCGCCATCAAGATCGCGGCCAGCAGCATGGCGACGAACTCAATCACCATACCGTTTCCTGGCCACGGCCTGACCCATGAGAATCCCTGATACGTGAAGTGAAAAACGTCCGGAGCACATAGCAGCCGGACTCGATCTGTTCGAAGATAGTCAACGACCCAGAACGCCAGCATCAGTCCAAACGCCACGCGGAAGGCGATCAGGCTATACGCTGAAACAGGACTGGACAACCAGCGTACGGAGTTTTCACTCCATCGATGAATCATGCCTTCCCATGTCATGGGCTCGCTCGTTTTGACGTTCGTATTGACTGCAGTCATCTGGGGCAACCGTCATTCTGTGCAGGCCGACTTGCAAAACGTGATTTCCATCGATTACTAAACGAAAAGCTACTCCATCTCTGCGTCCTCTGCGCTTTCCGCGTCATCAAACGGGTTCACTTTAGGAGGCGCTGTTCTTGATGGTAGTTTGATTTCAAATTCGTTGGTCTTGTCAGCGACGATCTCGACATCCATAAGATTCATCGTTTCTTCACCAACGCAATCGCAGGGGAACTCATTGCTGGTGGTCACGCGAACCACATGAGAACCCACAACTGCACCATCCTGATTACCGTAAGTCGACAATGCGAAGCGACCAGCAATGTCGGTGATTCCGAATCCCGGCTTTCCGACCTCGGCCGATTTCCCGGTCATCTTCGGCGAGAAGTAGACCTGAGCACCTTGAACCGGTAAGCCTTCACAGAGGACAGTTCCGGAAGCTTCAGCGCAGGGAAACTCTTTGAGTCCTTCCGAACAACCGAGGACGCAGGAAACAACCAGCAGCGACGCCAGCAAAAAATTGCGTTTCATTTTTAATTTTGAATCCAGAAACAGAGATAACTCGAGGATCAGAAATCCTAAACCGGAAAAACCCCTCACGCCTCGCGATACCGTGGGAGGACCGAACACATCAAAGCAAAATCTGAAAACACGGGCGGCTTGCTGTATGTCACAAGCCGCTCGCAGGCACACCTAACTCCAGCCAATGTTAGAAGTCACCCAGAACCTGGCCGTCGCGTTTATCGTGAAGCCAGTCGTAAGTCTGGGTGTCGATATTCTCACTGATGAAGCGAACTGATCCGTCTCCGAGAGCAAACTGAGCCCCGCCGACATGGTAGCTGAAGGCGCAGTCGTCGTTGATTACCTGGAACATCCTGTTGAAGTTCGTGCGACCATTGATGGGACTGTTGAAACGACCATTGATGCGGATCGCTTCATCGCTCTGATTTCCTGAACCAATCCAGATTGGCCAGTCACGGAATTCCGTGGCCCCCGTACCAAGCAATCGATTGGCGGTACTGGCGTCTGAACTCGCATAGGTCGATTCGCCAACCACGATCGTGTTGCTCAGCCCGTCTGTTACGTCACGGAAACGCACGCCACCACCTTCGCATGCCTTATGCATCATCCCAAAGTCGCCCGAATTTGAACCCCCTGCGGCCTTGTAACTGGACGTCGCGTACCCGACGGCTTCAACCTTATCAGAAACAAGAGCCCCCGCTCCTCCCGAAATAGTCCAGGTGGCTGGAACAATCTGCGGCATCGGAGATGACGGGCAAAGGTAGCCCGCAACGATTGTGTTCCCCCCAGGGATGATCGTGTTTCCCGGATAAAACTGCGCAATCATCGCCGCATTGAAGATGCCTGGTTGTCCCTGCGGGTTGATCAGTTGAAACAGGGCTGATTGTTCCACCATTGGCAGAATGGACACCATCCAGCCAAATCCATTGTCCTGAAGTGCCGTGCAAGGCTGAACCCCGTTAGCCCACATTGCATGCGGAAGTACTCCATAGATACCTTCATAGTTGTGCAGAGCCAACGCAATCTGCTTCAGATTATTCTTGCACTGCGTGCGGCGAGCCGCTTCTCGTGCCTGCTGGACCGCCGGCAGCAGCAGTGCAATCAGAATCGCGATGATGGCAATCACCACCAGCAATTCAATCAATGTGAAACCCAAACGCTTCTTCGTCAACTTCATCTTTAACTCCTCTTGAATTCAAAATTGGAACCAGAACAAAAAACAAACAGAACTGTCGCAAAAGGCGAGCGGCAGGGCGTCAGCCCTCCGAGTTGCACGCCTCGTCAGTTCACAGTGGTGGCTCTCAGGGTTGCAGACCCTGCGTCTGCTTGTATCTACGAATGCCATCGACGAGACACGGAGGGCTGTCGCCCAACCGCTCGCCGCACTAAATCCCAAGCATCTGCCAGTCGCCGGTGATGGCGAAGGTGATGCCGGGCACCTGATTGTTTACGAACAACCATTTCCCATCCGGGCTGAATGTCGCTCCAGCCCATTCTGAATTTCTGAAGTCGCCCTTCAGACCGTTTCTTTCCCCGTTGAGCTGTACGTTCATGGCGGCAAATTCCGTGAGCCTGCCGGCTCGTGTCAGGGCCTGCAACTTCTGAGGAACCCGATCTCCGTCTTCACACAGCACAAGACCGCCTCGCGGACTGACGCACAAATTGTCCGGACAGTCCAGCACGGCGGACGAGGGTGACTCGAACAGCATTTCCAGAGTCTCGCTTCGCGGCGTGTATGCCCAGATTTGACCTTTCCCGCTTCGACCGCCGTGGCTCGCGACAAAATAGCAGCGGTCATTTCCCCACCAGCAGCCTTCCAGTTTCTGAAACGCTGATCCACCCTGAACATGGCCCTGTTCGAAGACTCCACCCTCGTCCTTCGTGCCAGGCGAATGAGCTCGATCCGGATCTTCGATCGTCACCCAGCTCACGTCGTATGATCGCCCTGTTTCAGCATCCAGACTCAGATCGCTGCAGCCTTCGACCTTCATCATTTCCAGCAATCCGCCCTTCGAAAGCCTTCCCTTTTGAAGAGGAACAAAGCGATACAATCCCGCTGGTTCTCGATCTTCTGTCTGATAGACAATGCCGGTCATGGGATTGACGGCAACCGCTTCATGCACAAATCGGCCCATGGCTTTCAACGGAACCGGCGGAATGGCACCATCGACCGCGACCTCGAACACGTAACCATGCGGTTGCTCCAATTTGATGACAACGCCGGCGTCTTCGTCGCCATCCTGAAGCACGGTTTCTTCACAGCTTAACCATGTACCCCAAGGCGTCGGACCACCAGCACAGTTCTTCAGAGTGCCGGACAGACTGCTCCAGGCCTTGTCCCAGCGGCCACGCACAGTGTCAAATGTCAGATTCGAGCACCCGGCGGTGGCCATCGGGTCATAGGCCAGATCTGCTTGACCAAATGACGTTCCACGGTGTTTGCATTCATGATTGCGACAGATGGTCAACACTCCGTCGCTTTCCTGCACGATCCCCATGCCATCATGCTGATTCGGCGTCACCACTCCATCACTCATCAGATCACCGGTCCATCCAAATGACACATACCGAAAGCCCTCGGGCAGCATCAGCAGCGGGAGGCCGGTGGTTTCGTCCGGAGCCGGGCAGACGCCTCCTGCCACAACGCTCCGGACAGGTGCCGCGAGCAGCCTGCGAAACGACTGCGGTACTGCCCATGAACCGAGCACCGCAGCGGTCTGCAACAGAAACTCACGACGCCTTGGGATCCCTGAACGACTCATTCATCAACCTCCTGTGTTCATCCAAATTGTGCCGCGCAAAACGTCATGCAGGCGGCTGACTGATTTCAGCAATCGTGGATCAGACTGCTCTTGAGAATGTAAGGACCGTTCGAGAAATAATTGACCGCATCCTCCTCTCCCCTGCGAAGGGGAGAGGGCGGGGTGAGGGGTGTAAAAGAGACAGTTATTTCTCGAGCGGTCCTAAGCCGGGAGTCACGGCTCCCGTTCAAATGCATTTCACAATCATCTACTCCCAGGCATCTTGAAGAGCGGCAAGAAGATCTCGTGAAGAGACTATTAAGAATTGAAGAATCCCATTTCTACCAAATGGCTGTCAGCCAAATCCGATCCACAGGTTGAAGGTGGGATGGCATGAGTGAACGTTTTCCAGTTCGCTGCAGGGACTGTTTGTCTTTCGCATCTAAGACCCCACCCAGCCTGGGGTGTGTCGTTCTTGTCCCCAATGTCGGCAACTTCGTTTAACGGCGAGCCGCAGGCGCAGGCGACGCCTCGCAACGACGCCTGCGGCTTGCCGTTGAACGATTCAGAAAACAGTCCTTGAGGCCGTTGAAGTCGACAGTCAAACAGCCGAACAATCAACGGACCCAGTCTTTGCGGCCGAATGCGAGGTAATGCAGCAGGATGGGCAGTTCGTAAAGCGCAAGCAGCACGAACAGGGTTGTGCCTTTTTTGTATTTTTGGGCAAACGCTGACATGTCGCGTTGAAGTGCGTAGCGTTTGTGACTGAT
>CAMAVB010000048.1 GCA_945861465.1 Candidatus Kuenenia stuttgartensis | reverse complement strand
GGGCGGATCAACCAGAATGCGACTGCCTCAGTGACGCTTGTCTGAACTGGCCAAATGAATCGCATTGCGTCACTCAGAGAGTGACGACTACTTTGAATTGCGGGCGAAGCCCGCGCCAAGGTGACAAATGTCTTAAAGCATGCTGGTCCGGTCGTTTGATTCCAATTCTGTGAAGACCAGCTTTTCAACAGCCCCGTCTACTTTTCTGGTGCCGGTTCGGGTGCAGCTGACGTTCCTTGTGTCAGTGCAGACTTCAGCACATCCATCTGGTCCGCATAGTCGGGCACCGTCGATGTCGTGTAATCGTGCGTCAGCCAGCGCACCAGAAGATCCAGATTTTCCTCAGACAGCTTCTCCGGCGAATACGAGACCATCTGATTCTTCGCCCCGTAGTGTCGAGCTGCGTCAGGGTGGCGAATAAAATCTTTCAGCCATGCGGCCGATCCGTACTTTGCAAGTGTCGGGTAACTGCCAGCTGTTGAATCATCCGGATTCGACGGGAAATCCTGACCGATCGTATCGTGGCAACTCGCACAGGACGTGCCGTTGAGCGCCCCGGCCCACTCCCCTTTGATTGCCAGCTCGCGGCCTTTTTCCACCAGCGCGGAATCATAGGTTGTGCCGACATGCCCAGCTTCTGCGGCCAGAAATTCGACCAGTGCTTTTACGTTGTCGGCGTTCTCAGCAGACTTCAGGGATTCCAGATTGCCGCTGGTCCAGTCGGCCATTTCGGAACTGTCCGGGTTAATGTAGTCGACAGTTTCGCCTGCCGCAGACTTCGCCTGAGCATCAAGGAACCACTTCGAGTTCTTCATCCAGGCAAAGTGATTTGAATAATCCATCACGATTGCCGTCATCCATTCACGACTACCAAACGATCCCAGATCTGCCGCTGTCGGCGATCCAGTTACCGGAGGATCCAATTCCGTCTTGCCCGCTTCTGTTACCAAAGAACCACGTCCATCATGGCCATTGTAACGGTGACAACCTGAGCAGTTTTGTTCAAACAATCGCGGTCCCTGAGTGAACGGATCTTTGCGGAGAAGCGAGACGGCACCCTCGACTGGGATCTTGTCCGGTCCGGAAGCCAGTTCGATCGCGCGCTGGCCGTCGCGATGAGCCTCTGTCAAGGCCGCCTGATGATCTTTGTTGTTCGCGTCTTCGTAAAATGCCATGACCGTCAGCACGACCACACCGAGCGACAGTGCCCAGATGAAAGCTCTGTTGAGCTGATGACCGAAGCCACCGAACACCTTCGCTGTGATGGGCATCATAGCGATGATGCCCATGATGATTCCGGGGACGATAATCGCGCCGAACGTCACGCCAAGGGCATCGACAGCATGAAACTTCAGGAAGCGAAACAGAAACAGGAAATACCATTCCGGCCGGGCGGCATCAAATTTCACAGAAGGGTCTGCCGGAGCACTCATTTCGGCACCGCGAAAAATGGCCAGCAGCAGCACGACCGCGAGCACCGCCAGACATGCCACGGAGTCCTTCAGGACCTGATCCGGCCAGAACGTCGTTTCCGGAGCGCGATTGGGATCATGGACCGTCAGCCCGTGCCGGCGGAACACGTAGATGTGCAAAGCCAGAAAACCGACAAGCAGAGTTGGCAGTATCCCGGCGTGCATCGCAAAGAAACGTGTCAGCGTGAGATGCCCGTAGTCCGAGCCACCCTGCGCCAGGATCTGAACTTCGCGACCAACGCCAGGCGTCGCACTCATGATGTTCGTGGTCACCTGAGTCGCATAGTAGCCTTTCTGATCCCACGGAAGCAGGTAACCGGTGAGCGACAGGCCCAGCACAATCATCATCAGCACAATACCCAGCCAGAAGTTCATCTCTCGCGGAGCCTTGTAAGCTCCATCGATGATCACTTGAATCAGATGAATGGCCATCAGCACGACCATTCCTTGTGCCGCATAATGATGCAGGCCCCGAATGATGTTGCCCAGAAACATTTCGTGCTGAATGTAGTACACACTTTCCCAGGCCGTGCGCGTGCTGGGACTATAAGCGGCCCATAGCATGAAGCCCGTAATGACCTGCAGCGTAAACGTGAAGACCAGAGTACTTCCCCACACATAGCGCCAGCGCGCCCCGCCGGGAACTCGTTCGTTAAACGCTTCATGGATCAGAGCTTTGAAGCCCGTCCGAGTTTCCAGCCAGTTAATCAATGCGATCATGGTTCCGTAGTCTTTCAAATGACGATCTTGTCTGAGGTCGCTCGCTGGAAATTCTGAAACTTCACCCAGATCTCAGAACCATTCGCATCTTCCTTGCCGTTGGTTCGCATCGAAACATCCAGAGCGTCCATGTCGCGCGGCGGGATTTCGTTCGTCTTCTTTCCATCCAGAGCAAACGCACTGGTGTGACACGGACAGAAGAAGTGATTTTCGGCGTGAATGTAATCGACCGAACAACCCAGATGCGGGCAGACTGAATTGAAGGCAATGATCGGGCCGGCACCGACTTTTCGCAGCCAGACACTGCCGACCGGAACATCTCGGAACATGTTCCAGGCATCAATGAGGTCGTCGTTCACGGTGACAGACAGGGGCGTGCCGTCTTCCGGGACAGCATCTTTTGTCACATCGAGACGAATGAATCCGGCTTCATCTTTTTTAGGCACTTCGCCATCGGTCGAACCGCCGGACGCTGCTTTCCGCTTACGCAGAATCGGATCCAGAAAAAACAGCCCGCTCAATGTCGATGGCACAGCGACGATCAGAAAGCTCAGCGCCGCCGTGAACAGATGCACCAGCATACTGCGGCGAGGTGTCTCGACTGCGGGCCGCAGATGCACGGACGCATGATTGGGCGTCTCAGGACTGGTTGATGTCATGGGTGTATTCCTGAACAAAGTCAGAGATCGCGGCAAACGCGTTGTGGCGGGATACAGGACGATGTGTGTTTGTGATGGCGCAGCGTCCGAAGCAGAAACGTATTTGAAAGCCTGACACCACCAAACACAACCGAGGAAAAGGCTGCGGCGCGGGTTGCCGGAATCTGAGAGAAACAGGATTCAGGATTCAGGATTCAGGATTCAGGATTCAGATGGTGCGTTCGAGCACGAACCTTTCCGGAACGCAGGATTTACGAGTGAAGTTCCAGAACGGCTTCCACTTCCACCGGAACGTTGAAAGGCAGCGACCCCATGCCCACCGCACTGCGGGCTGCTTTTCCGGCGTCCCCGAACACTTCAACCATCGTATTACTGAATCCGTTCATCACGGCGGGATGTTTCTGGAACTCCGGTGTACAGTTAACGAACCCCAGAACCTTCACAATGCGTTTCACGCGATCCAGGTTGCCCAAAGATGCCTTGATCGTGGCCAACATCGTCAGGGCAACTGTCCGAGCCGCCGCAGCTCCCTCTTCTTCAGTCAGGTCTGAGCCAACTCGACCGATGACAAGTTTTCCGTCGGCTCCGTAGGGCACCTGTCCGGACACGTACGCCATGTGCTCCACGACCACAACCGGCGTGTAAACACCGCCCGGAGTCGGAGTTGGTGGCAATGTGATTCCCAATTCGTTCAGGCGGGATTCGATTCTCATAACAGGGTCTCCTGGATCGTTGAAACTCATGCGGACGTTGCCAGCAACTGCAGTCGCTCCGCAATACCGAGGCGGAAATTGTCGCTGCAGAGCATCGACGCACATTAAAAATGGCGACTTTGGAAATTGATTTTGATCCGCCACCGGCGAAATGACGTTTTGCCGAGCCTGTTATCATAGTCGGACGCAGCAGCGACTCGCCAGTCATCGTGGAGGTGGCAGCCGAACTCTGCTCACCAAGCGTTAAAAATTTTGTTTTCGTGAGAAGATTCTCGCAAACCGATAAATGTCCGCCGACGGAGTGGCGGACCTGCGGAGGCGAGCCGCTCCGTCGGCTCGCATCAGACAAGGCGGCGATGCCAGTTATGCGACATAGTGAGGTTGGGTTGCGGGCGAAGCCCGCTTAAAGATCATTGTTGAGTGGTTTGCGAATTCTGCGCGGATTGCATTACACTTCAGGTGAACAACGTCTGCATTCCGCCGGGACGCTGACGATTCCGGAACAATTGTAAGGAAGAAAACGATGCTTGAGCTACATTCCGCAATGCTGGCTCCTGTGCTGGGGGCATTGAATTTTACGGAATTGCTGCTGGCCGGTGTGGCAGTGATCTTCGGGATCGTGTTGCTGGTCTTTCTCGGCGTCTTTGCGTCCGTCGCCTCGCTATGGTTTCGTGCCTTCATGTCGGGAGCCGGAATCGGACCGTTGCAGATGGTCGTGATGAAGCTGAAGAAAGTGAATCCACAGCTCATTGTGGACACACGCATCATGGTCGTTCAGGCAGGACTGGATGATATCACCACCAATGCCATGGAATCCCATTACCTCGCTGGCGGCAATGTCCCTCTGGTCATCCGCGCACTGATCGCAGCCCATCGCGCTCAAATCCCGCTGGACTGGAAAACAGCGTCCGCCATCGACCTTGCCGGACGAAACGTGCTGGAAGCCGTACAGACGAGCGTGAAGACTAAAGTGATTGACTGCCCGGACGGTCGAACAGGTCGTCCGACTCTGGATGGCGTGGCGCGCGACGGGATTCAATTGAGGGCGAAGGCGCGTGTCACCGTGCGAACCAACATCCAGCAATTGATTGGTGGTGCCACCGAAGAGACGATTATTGCGCGAGTCGGCGAAGGAATCGTCTCGGCGATCGGTTCGTGTGCGAGCCATCGAGAAGTGTTGGCCAACCCCATGCTGATCGCCCGCGCTGTGCTGGCGAAGGGGCTGGATTCGCAGACAGCTTATGAAATCGTATCGATCGATATCGCAGACATTGACATCGGCGACAATGTGGGCGCTCGACTGCAGGCCGATCAGGCGGAGGCCGATATGCGAATCGCTCGGGCTCATGCGGAAGAACGACGAGCCGCTGCCGTCGCGTTGGAACAGGAAATGCGCGCTCTGACGCAGGAGAATCAGGCCGAAGTCGTGTTGTCGGAATCCGAAATTCCAAAGGCAATGGCCGATGCCTACCGCAGGGGAGCGCTGCGAGCCGCTCCAAAAACTTGAGTTGTTCTGACAGTACGATCACGATTTCGGCTGGTCTGGCGGTGGTCGGGCCGCCAGACCGTTGCTCCCGAACGTAACGTTGCGAACGGACTGGACTTCCCGCGTTTCCCGTTCAAACTCACCCGCTCAAAATCTTGCTTGCGTGCTTCGCGGTAGATTTACATTGACCGCTTGAGCATTGACGATTTGAGGCGTACACTTACCCCGTTGCTGGCCATGATTGCGCCAGGCTTGCTGTTGTCAGCTGGAAGTTACCACTGACAGCTTAGGACTGTTCGAGAAATAATTGACCGCATCCTCCTCTCCCCTCGAAGGGGAGAGGGCAGGGTGAGGGGTGTAAAAAGAGACAGTTATTTCTCGAGCGGTCCTTAGACAATGCCGAGTTCGGATTCAGGAGGTACCCGGATTAGGCGGCGAAAGTTAATCGGAGCCGTTGTTGTGACAAGCGGAATGATGCAGATTGAAGTATCGACTCACGAACGCGAAGTCCTCTTGCGTGGTTTGCGCTACGTGCGCAGTTCCATTATCCTGGAACTGCGCGAACCCACGAAGTACGACACCTATCGCCGCAGTATGGACCTGGACGAGATTCAGATGTTGTGCCAGCGACTGGAATCGTCGGATCCGCAGTTAGCGGCGGGTCTTTGATCCTGGTCTGTTTCGGGCGACTGCGGTAAAAACTGTGTATTCACTGATCACATGCTGTGTGACATCGGCGAACAGTTGTTCCATTCGCGCCTGATGCCATTCCAGCAGCTTCGTCACAATGTGAATGCGGCCGCCTTCGCGCAATCCCGTGCGCGCCGCCTGCAGAAACAGCTCTGAAATTCTGTAATCGGAATAGTATGGTGGATTGCCAAGCAACAGATCCCATGTCCCGGGTTCAGGCAGCACGCCGTCCGATGACAGGATTGTCTGAATCGATGTGATTTCGTTCAGTGCTGCGGATCGCTGCGTGCATTCCACTGCCCGTGCATCGCTATCGACAGCCAGAATGCGGGCGTCCGGATATTCGATCGCAGCGGCGACCGACACCGCACCGGAACCGCAGCCCATTTCGACGATCCGCTCAGGCTTGAATTCGGGCTCACCATTCGTTTCCTGCAGTAACGCCAGCGAGCGAATCAATGCCCGTCCGCCGCCATCGACGCGGCGATGACAGAAAACTCCCGGGCGGCTTTCGACGAAAGCCAGTCGCGCACCCTGGCGAAACGCAAATCTCGCTCGAAACCCTTTTTCCTTCTTCAGCGGCTTGGATTTCGTCGCGATGCATGCTGTGCCCTGCTTAGACTTCAACACATCGACTTTGCTGAAGAGCGCCTTCAATTGATTCTGGACCCAGCGATCTTTTGGATTGTTCGTCGAAGCAAACAGCCGACCTCCGGACCGCAATCGCTGATGCGCGGCCTGGATCAGGTCCTGTGCAAGTTCTGAGGAATCACCGGACAGGGTCGGGAAGATCACTTCGTCGAATTCCTGTTCCGGCAGATCAGCCGCACAGATAATACTGACGGCATCCGGCGTCACTATCATATCCGCGTGAAACGCCTGCAGAGTGCGATAGAAGAAATGCTCTGTGGTAAAGAATGTAAATTTCAGATCCGGACGCGATTCACGCAGCGCGGACGCGAGCGTTGTGCCGTGCATGAGCAACACCAACACATTCGGGCCGCGCAGTTCTGCACTGAGTTCTGCCAGCAATCGATCGGAAACAAGTTTCAGGGTGCGTGGTGATTCGACGGACATTTTGTTTGGAAGCAAAGCTCGGCGTTTGGTTTGAAAAAGATGAACGCTGGAGTACGTCAGCGCTGGACTCAAGCTGTGACACTCCGCGCGGCTTGAAATGAGGCCTTGCAAGCACGGGATTGTAACCCGCAGCTTCAGCGAAGCGTTGCGATTTGCAGCCCGCGCTGACGCTGCGGGTCATTGTCACTTTTAACCTCGCGCCGTATAACATACCAAGCGTTTGACGATTTTTGGCCTGCAAGTCAACATCCAGCGTCATCTGGCAGGAATTCCCCGATTCCGGAGGACTGTCGTTGATACTTCACGCGGCTGAGAAAGATGGCTCAGCCGGAGTGCGTCATACTCCGCTCGGATGGCCTCGACTCGTTTGACCGCTTGCTCAGCGGGCTTCGGGCTTGAGGAAACGAAAAAAGCCCGGAAACGCCGTCGAAGACAGTTTTCCGAGCTTTTTTGCTGAATTGCGAGAGGGGGGAGTTGAACCCCCACGCCGTTTAAGGCACAGGATCCTAAATCCAGCGCGTCTGCCAATTTCGCCACTCTCGCGACGTGCACGACGACCAGTCAGATTCCCCGATCGTTGCCGTCCGGAGTTCCTCAAATCATCGCCGATAGCCTTCCCCGCGAATGGTGGCAAGTCAATCGTCCGATTTCAACCCAGGTTCAAATTGAGAATTGTCGTGTCTCGGAGCAGAGACTCGTCACCGACCATCGAACTTATGACGTAATCCGGTCTGATTTCCCCAACGAATCAGCGACGCCTGATTTTACATCCTGCACACGTGCAGAATCCTGAAGATCTCGTGCGGCAGCATTAACGTGAAACCTGCAATTCATTCCGAATACGATACGTCGGCGCAACCTCGCGGGCCAACTCCTGCGCCTGCTGCTTTTCGTGCCATGACGCCACGATGCCAAAGAGTTGCAGTTCGTTTTCGCATACATGCACCCGAATGGAACCCAACATCAGACCCTGTAATCGGCCCTCCAGACACATGGTCAGCTGAATCGCTGAAGGGCATCGGTTTTCGGTTGGATTTGACATGATCAATTCAGAACAACGAAGCATAGCGAATCCTGCCACCTGTGTTATAAGGACCGCTCGAGAAATAACTGTCTCTTTCATACCCCTCACCCGCCCTCTCCCCTTCGCAGGGGAGAGGAGGATGCGGTCAATTATTTCTCGAACGGTCCTAAGGGGTTCTTACAGATTCTGCTGAAAGTGAGCCAGCAGATTCTGTCGCGTTGGCTCTGGTGAGACGTTCAGCCCAGCAACTGTCGGCGTTCTCATATGGCGGTGACACTCAGCGCAAGCCATCATCAAACGCGCAAATCCCAGAGTGACGCCTTCCGCATCATTCGCGGTTCCCATGCGATCCATGAACTCTACCGCCGCCACAAAATCGACCGTGTCCTGAACGAAACGGGGACTGGCCATCTGCTCCCAGATTTCTTTGTGACTGAGTTCTATCATCTGCAGGGACACCTGATGTAGCTGCTCAAAATCTTCTCGTGCCACGGCTTCCAGCGCTCCCTGCGCGGCCGCGAGCTTTTGCTTCATGAACTCGTCCATTGAGGCTTTGGATGGCGGTGCTGCGATCTCATCCTGGCCAGGTCCTGACGATGTCGATGTCGATGTCGATGAAGCCCTGACGCTGATGGGATTGACCAATGCGATGACGGCACACGTGACCGCAATGGCGACGAATCCCGCTTGCAATTTGCCAACCGCCGATAACTGTGGCATGGGGATGCTTTCTTATGACTTGAAAGTTTTACCGGGCCGAAACCCCGAAAGTTGTCCTCGTGGACCAGATTGCACACGGCGTGCCGAGTTCATCGCAGGAATCCTGGGGAGCGGATAATCTCTGCATTTCCACGCTCCATCAACATTGAGACGTCGCCGAATGCCTACGAATCAGTCACAGACTGCGAAAAATTTACAATTCCCTGTGGTCTGCTCGAACAATTCCCGACAAATCCGGGACGGCGAAAGCCTGCGGCACTGTGCGTATGTGCGGATCCGGCTGTTGCGATGTGCGAATACGTCACAACTACAGCACTAACTGTTCCGCCTTGAACACCGGTCCTTCGACACAGGTGCGGCGGTAGTCCCATGAACCATCGGGTTCGACGACTTTCGTGACGCAACTAAAACAGGCACCAAACCCACAGGCCATGGGAGTTTCAAGAGACAGCCAGCATGGAACCGACTGCTGTTTACAGATCTCCGCGACAGCCTTCATCATCGGTTCAGGGCCGCAGCAGTAGACGTGAACTTCATCGTGGTTCGATGCCAACTGGAGCTTCAGCAGATCGGTGACAAAGCCATGGTGACCGAATGATCCGTCGTCGGTGGCGATTTTGAGGTCCAGTCCGTCGATCGTAAACTCCTCGATTCCTGCGAGGTAGTTCATTGATCGCACTCCGTAACACAACGAAACAGATTCCGGCCGCCGCGCGATGCGCCGCGCGGGGTTGCCATATGTCGCCAGGCCGAGCGCTTCGCGCGCGACTCCCAGAAACGGCGTTTGTCCGATGCCGCCCGCGACGCAGATCAGGTGGCGGCAGTCCGGAATCGGAAAGCCATTGCCCAACGGCCCCCAGATACTGACTTCCTCACCCACTGTCCATTGACTCATCAGCGACGTCAACTTGCCAACTTTTACGAATCCGAATTCCACGCCTGCGGGTTTTCCGTCTGCATCGCAGTAGATATCAAACAATGCAAAGGGTCGCCCCAGCAACGGATCACTCCCCGTTGCCGGTCGAATCATAAAGAACTGCCCCGGCGTAATGCTGGCTGCCAGCTCCGGTGCATGAATTTTCACGGCCCATGTATCGCGGGCCATCTGACGGACTGCTTCGACCCGTGCAATGTGCTGTTTTGCACAGAACATCATTCCGGGAAGACTGGTGGGAGTTTCTTCGCTCATGGTTACGCCGGCAGATCCATTCAATTGAGTTCCGGAGTGTCAGACTCGGACACAAAATTCACTTCGTCATACACGCTGGATAAACGCAGTTGGGCATCAATTTCGGGGAGGAGAATGATCGCCGCATGATCGGAATAGACCTCGCGCTGAAACTCGGTTCCACACCGCCGGTAAACGACGGCTCCCGCACAATCCTGTCGAAACATCAGGTAAACGTTCAAAGCCGAGATCGTTTGATATGCGTCGAGCTTTTCACCTTCGTCTGTTCTGCAAGTCATGTCCGAAAGGACTTCGACAATCAAGGTGGGTTTGTCCTGAAATGTACTTTGCAGAATATTTTCGGCACATACCACCGAAGCGTCCGGATAATAGAACCGCGTCCGTGTATTCGTCTGAATCCTCACTTTGCTGTCGGAATTCAGGGCTCGACACGGCTTGCCTTTCAGTTGCGAATGCAGTTCACCCAGCACATTGGACGCGATCAGATTGTGAGCATACGTGCCGCCCGCCATCGCATAGACCATTCCCGCGACGTATTCATACTTGAATCGCGCATGCACTTCGCCCGCCAGGTAATCTTCTTCCGAAATCTTTCTGAGCCGCTGGGCACTTGTCATGTTCATCACTCACATGGCTGCATTGCTGTTTAAGATAATTCCTGGTTGTTTGCACCCACCCAATCCTGAATTGCCCTGACACCTGGAGCTGGATGTTCGCGAAGTGCTGCCAGAGCGTTGACCACTGCCGAGCAGCCGGGCATCGTGGTCACACAGGGTATGCCATACGTCACAGAAGCGGCCCTGATTTTGCCTTCGTCAGTACGAGCCCCTTTGCCGCTGGGGGTGTTGAAGATCAGCTGGATTTCTCCGTTAGCCATCAGGTCGAGCAGATTCGGACGACCTTCCTGAACTTTTCGCACGACGTCCACCTCAATGCCAGCCTCCTGGAAGACTCGAGCAGTGCCGCTCGTGCAGACCAGTTGATAGCCGAGTTTCCGCAGATGGCGAGCAGGCTCGATCATCCGCGCCTTATGATTGGCCGACATGCTGATGAAAATCTTGCCGGTCATCGGCAGACGCGAGCCAGCCGCAAGTTGTGCCTTGGCAAACGCCAGCGCGAAGTCGGCGTCGATCCCCATAACTTCGCCGGTCGATCGCATTTCAGGGCCGAGTACAATATCGACACCCATAAAGCGGTTAAACGGAAATACGCTTTCTTTGACCGACGTGTACTTCGGGACAATTTCCTCAGTGAAACCCTGTGACTTCAGCGAAACCCCGACCATCACTTTGGCCGCAATCTTCGCCAATGAATGTCCGATCGCCTTCGACACGAATGGCGACGTACGACTGGCGCGCGGATTGACTTCCAGCACATAAACTGTGCCCTGCGGACTGTCACCATCGACCTTGACGGCGAACTGGATATTCATCAGCCCGCGCACCTGCAACGCGGTCGCAAGGGATCGCGTGGCAGCACGGATCTCATCGACGACGCTGGCAGGCAAAGAATAGGGCGGCAACGCACACGCCGAGTCGCCGGAATGCACACCGGCTTCTTCGATATGTTCCATCACGCCGCCAATGACCGTCGTTTCGCCATCAGAGATCGCATCCACATCCACTTCGATCGCGTCTTCCAGAAACTTATCGATCAGGACAGGCTTGTCCGGCGACACATCGACGGCTTCCGTCATGTAGCGTTCCAGACTTTTCTGGTCGTAGCAGATCTCCATCGCGCGACCGCCCAGCACATAACTTGGACGAACGATCACCGGATATCCGATCCGGTTGGCCGCTGCCCGCGCGCCTTCGATGTTGGTGGCGATGCCGTTCGGCGGCTGGTGCAGGCCGAGCTTTTCCAAAATCTTCTGAAATCGCTCACGGTCTTCGGCTGCATCGATCATGTCCGGACTGGTGCCGATGATGGTGACGCCCGCTGCTTCCAGACCTCGGGCAAGATTCAACGGTGTCTGGCCGCCGAACTGCACGATGACGCCGTCTGGCTGCATCCGGTCACAGATATTCAGCACGTCCTCGATCGTCAACGGCTCAAAGAACAGGTAGTCGGATGTGTCGTAGTCCGTCGAAACTGTTTCCGGGTTCGAATTGACCATGATGCTTTCGATACCCAGTTCCTTCAGCGCGAACGCGGCGTGGCAGCAACAATAGTCGAATTCTATCCCCTGGCCGATGCGGTTCGGTCCGCCGCCCAGAATCATGATACGCTTTTTGCCAGGCTCCTTTGCCGGCGTTTCATCTTCCATTTCATATGTGGAATAATAGTACGGGGTGTAAGCCTCGAACTCCGCCGCGCACGTATCGACCTGCTTGAATGTGGCAACGATGTTCAGCTCCTTTCGCCGCTGACGGACTTCCATTTGAGAACAGTCCCACCAAAACGCCAGCTGCGCATCAGAGAACCCGTCCTCTTTGGCACGACGGATCAGTTCCGGCGACGCATCGTCAAGCCGACTGATCAAGCGGATCTCATCTTCCAGTCTGACCAGCTGCTCAAGATTGCGCAGGAACCACGGATCGATATCGGTGGTCTCGTGAATATGCTCAACTGACATCCCGAACTTCAATGCATACCGCAGATAGAAAATGCGATCCGCATTCGGAACCGCGAGCTTGCTCTGAATCTCTTCCCGCGTCGGCTGCTTGTCGGTTCCCCACAGATCTTTTTTGCCGCCGCCCAGTCCAAAGTGGCCGATTTCCAGGCCGCGCAACGCTTTTTGCAGTGATTCACGAAACGTTCGACCGATCGCCATCGTTTCGCCGACAGACTTCATCTGCACCGTCAGCGTAGGATCAGCTTCCGGAAATTTCTCAAACGTCCAGCGCGGGATCTTGGTGACGACGTAGTCGATTGTCGGCTCGAAACATGCCAGAGTTTCGCGGGTAATGTCGTTGGGAATCTCATCCAGTCGATAACCGACCGCCAGCTTTGCCGCGATCTTGGCAATCGGGAATCCTGTCGCCTTTGACGCCAGCGCAGACGAACGACTGACGCGCGGATTCATTTCAATCACGGTCATGCGGCCGGTGTCCGGATGAATTGCGAACTGCACATTCGAACCGCCGGTTTCGACGCCGATGGCACGCATGATCTTGATCGTGGCGTCGCGCATCCGCTGATACTCTTTGTCGGACAGCGTCTGAGCCGGAGCGACGGTGATCGAATCGCCCGTGTGAACCCCCATCGGATCAAAGTTCTCGATCGCGCAGATGATGACGACATTGTCGGCATTATCGCGCATCACTTCCATTTCGTACTCCTTCCAGCCGAGAATAGACTCTTCGAGCAACACTTCATTGATGGGCGAAAGTGCGATCCCGCGGCGGACCATGTCTTCGAACTCTTCGATGTTGTACGCAATCCCGCCGCCCGTACCGCCCAGCGTGAAACTGGCTCGAATGATGATCGGCAGCCCGATGTCTTTTACGGCTTCCCGCGCTTCGCCGATATTGTGAACGGTGTAGCTTCGAGGAACATCAAGGCCGATTTCGAGCATGATCTTTTTGAACGTGTCGCGTTCTTCAGCTCGCTTGATCACTTCTTCTTTCGCGCCAATCATTTCGACGCCGTACTTCGCGAGTACGCCGTGCTTGACGAGTTCCATCGCCGTGTTGAGACCTGTCTGACCACCGAGCGTCGGCAACAGCGCGTCAGGACGTTCCTGCTTGATGATCTCTTCGACGTACTGCCACGTGATCGGTTCGATATACGTCCGATCGGCAGTGTTCGGATCGGTCATAATGGTCGCAGGATTGGAATTCACCAACACGACTTCGTAGCCTTCTTCCCGCAGAGCTTTACAGGCTTGAGTTCCCGAATAGTCGAACTCACATGCCTGGCCGATCACAATCGGACCGGAACCAATGATCAGAATCTTCTTAAGATCGTTACGACGTGGCACTTGGCAGTGGTCCTTCCAGTAGCGAGATCACGATTCCGATCGGTATCCGCAAGAAAACTCCGGATCAGCACGGCCTGCGCGTACCACTTTCGCAGACAGGATCGGAAAATTCCGAAAGACAGCAAAGTAGTTCGCGACCGGGCCGGTGGCGTCAAAACGCGCAAAATTTGGAGCAGGTTACCAGGATTTCCGAATGGTTCAAGAATCGCGGAAGCCAATGTTCGAAACCTCCGGAGATCGGTACAACAGCTGGCTCGTTGACAGTGTGAGATGTGCTGGGTAGCCTATAAAATCTATCCATTGTCATCAGGACGATGTAATTCCTCCGTTGAATTGAAATTCTGAGATGCTCTTTCGGTCAACGCCGTGAAGGACTTTTTCCGAAAAAAACGGCACTTTTGAAACGCATAGCTGGCGAACCGATCCTGCGTTTGAGCCACGAATGTGGCGGCAGGTTGTAGCCACGGGCGTGAGCCCGTGGTTAGTGAAATACAGGTGGTTTTCAGTCCTGAAAGGACGACATGAGACAACCCAGGCGCAATTCCTGTCGTCCCTTCGGGACTTCCGACGCTCTATCATCACGTACCACGGGCTCTCGCCCGTGGCTATATCTTGTCGTCCCTCCGGGACTGAATCACATTCCGAGAAATCACCTGGATTGTGTCCAACCAAGGGTTTCATTGATCAAAATCCTTAACGGCGTTGCCTTTCGGTGCGTTCCAGCACTTTTGATGCTTTCTCTGTTGGCCGGTGACGCAGTCGCTGATGAAATTCCCGATTTTCCAGCGGAGCATCTCGCCGCATTCGAAGTGGAAGTCGCAGCTATCCTGGAAGCCAATTGCCTGACATGCCATTCTGGTGCGGAGCCGAAGGGCGGGCTCGATCTGACGCGACGGGCCGCAATTCTGACAGGGGGCGAATCCGGGGCCGCAGTCGATCTTGCCAATCCTGCCGAAAGTCTGCTGGTTAAGGCGATCAATTACGACGGGTACGAGATGCCGCCAACCGGGCAATTGTCGCCACAGCAGATTGAATCGCTCACGAACTGGGTGAAAAACGGACTTGCGTGGCCAAAGGAACTGAAAGCACTGCACTTTGAAGCCCCGCGTGAACCGCCTCGTGTTAACGAGCAAACCAAACAGCATTGGTCGTTTCGGCCCGTCGTCAAGCCGCAGGCTCCCGAAGTTGCGGGCGACTGGGTGAAGAACGATCTCGACCGCTTCATCCAGAAACAACTGCAGGATCACGGCCTGACGCCAAATGCCCAGGCCGGACCTCGTGAACTGGTGCGTCGGGCCTATTACGACCTGACCGGATTGCCGCCGGAACCGGAAGCCGTTGAAGCATTTGCCGCCGATCCGTCACCGCAGGCATGGGCCTCCTTGATTGATGAATTGCTCGAATCGCCGCATTACGGAGAACAATGGGGTCGCCACTGGCTTGACCTCGTTCGCTACGCAGAAACCAACAGCTACGAACGCGACGGAGCCAAGCCCTTTGTCTGGCGCTATCGCGACTATGTGATTCAGGCATTCAACAGCGACAAGCCATACGATCAATTTCTGACGGAACAACTGGCGGGCGACGAACTGCTGCATGAGACTCCGGATGCCATCATCGCGACGGGCTACTATCGCCTGGGACGCTGGGATGACGAACCGGCCGATCCGGAACTGGCCTACTACGATGATCTGGATGACATTGTCACAACCACAGGGCAGACGATGCTTGGTCTGTCGATCAATTGTGCTCGCTGCCACGACCACAAGATCGATCCAATTCCGCAGACCGACTATTACAGCATGATCGCATTTTTTCGCGGCGTGAAGCGCTACGGAAACCGCTCTCATGAATCAGTACTGGAAGCTTCGGTCACTGAAATCCCGCAGCCGGAAGAAAGTTCGCTGCATGAAGCTGCGGTCGAGCAGTTTGAACGCGAACTGAAAAACATCGAACGCGATCTTGCAACGATCGAAGAGAAAGCAAAGGCAGATTTCTCGGGTGTCGATAACGACGAATTTGCATTCGAGGCCAATCGTGTGCGTTTGATCGAAAAGCGCGAAGGAGGACTGTTGACGGACAAGGAAGTCAATCGCTACCGAGGTCTCACGAATCGTCGCGACAAGTTAAGAGAAAACCGCCCGACCGGGATGGCTCAGGCATTGTGCGTCAAAGAAGATGTCGCCGGGATGAAGCCCACTTATCTGCTGATGCGCGGGAATCCGCAGTCACCGGGCGAAGAAGTTCGTCCCGCGTTTCCGTCAGTGCTGTCTCCGCCGGAACCTGAGATTGTCCCGCTCGCCGCAGGAGCCGTTTCCAGTGGTCGGCGTAAAGCGTTAGCGAAATGGATAACGAGTCCCGCAAATCCGCTCACGTCCCGCGTAATGGCGAATCGTCTGTGGCAGTATCACTTTGGCCGGGGAATTGTGCGTACCTCAAGCGATTTCGGGTTTCAGGGCAGCAAGCCAACTCATCCGGAACTTCTCGACTGGCTGGCGGCGAAATTTGTCGAAGACAAGTGGTCTATCAAATCCATGCATCGCCTGATCATGAATTCAGCGACGTATCAGATGAGTTCCGCCGGTCGCGAAGAAGCACTTGCAAAGGACGCGACAAACGACAATTTCTGGCGATTCGAGATGCGCCGACTTTCGGCCGAGGAAGTTCGCGATTCCATTCTCTGGGCCAACGGAACGCTGAATGCAGACCGCATGTATGGCCCGTCGATCTATACGAAGATCCCGGCCGAAGTGAAAGCCGGACAGTCGCAACCCGGCTCTGGCTGGGGCCATTCATCTCCGGAAGATGAAGCCCGTCGCAGCGTCTATATTCACGTGAAACGATCACTGCTCGATCCGATTCTGGAGAGCTTCGATATGGCGGATACCGATCAGACCTGCCCCGTTCGCTTTGCCACAACGCAGCCCACACAGGCTTTGGGACTGCTCAATAGTGAGTTTATCCTTGCCGAGGCCACCGTGTTTGCAGCTATGCTCCAGGAAGCACACCCTGATGCGCTCGACGCCCAGGTCCGCACAGCGTTGCAGCGGGTCACACAACGGCCACCAACTGATGCCGAGGTCACTCGTGGACTGCAGTTGATCAGCACGCTACAGAACGAACAGAACATGACTGCCGAACAGGCTCGGAAATACTTTTGCCTCGTCGCATTGAACCTGAACGAATTTGTTTATCTGGACTAAGGCGAGCGGCAGGATAGAACTTACCATCCGCAATTTGTACGACGGACTTCCAGTCCGTCGAGTAGCACCATGCGACGGACTGGAAGTCCGTCGTACCAGTAAATTCATTTCTGCCGCTCGCCTAATGGGACAGCGTTACTTTGAGTGTCAGATTTGCCATAAGATAGTGTTCAGATTGACGTTGCGTTGTGTTTTCACAGGGTTTCTCGAAGTCCCTTCTCCCCCTGGTAAGGGGTAGAAGGTGGCCGAAGGCCGGATGAGGGGGTTATTCGCTGGATCGGACGCTATCAAATTCTTAACGGCGTTGGGTGAGGGGTATAAAAAGAGACAGTTATTTCTCGAGCGGTCCTTAGGACTGCGACAGAAATAAGTGGGGCACGATTCCATCGTGCCGAGCACGTTAAAAACGTGCTCCACATCCGGAAGACGGCAGTTATGTCTTCGCCAGTCCCTAGCGACCAGATCGCGGCACCATTCTCATCACGCTGCTTTCCACCCTGGCTCGTGTCCAGGTGGAAGCCAATTTGGCTGGCGGGCACGTTGTTGAACCAAACGCAGCTATTATCGAGGCAAGTTCTCGCTTTTCTTCGACGTCGGACGCCCTTTGGATGCGGGGGATTCAAAGTACAATCGTACCGTAGAAACGATTGAGATTTCCGACTGCATCGGCAACTCTTTGGATTGCACATCACCGTCCGGATAAAGGCCGCGGTAATACGTGTTCTTTGGTCGGAAAGTACGAAGCACAGGTATGTCACGGCGTGAATAGGAAGTCTCGTATTCCGCGTCATTGCTGTTGGTGAACGACTCGTACAGCGACTCGTACAGCGACTCGGGATAATAGACACGGGTTGATTCCTGCAGATTGATCAGCGGCGGCTGCTGTTCAAACAAAGCGCCAAGCAACGTCACGGATTTTTCCTGTGCGGCCTTGACAGCCTCGGCACGTGCCTTGATTTTCATCTCATCAAGTTCTTTGCTCCAATAGTCGAACGCGATGATATCGGCGACATCTTTTTCAAACGCCAGATTGATGGCTTCCATCGCCTTGACATCGTTTTTGACGGCCAAATGCAGATTTGTCTGCATCAGATAGCCAGCTTTCTTTTCGACCGCTACGTCCTGATCTCGAATCTTTTCAATGTCAAATTCGTATCTTGGCAGGACAGCAATAAAGTCCTCAACGATACTTTCCTGAGCGATCCCGGCTGCCATCCATGCTGCCGTCAGTGACTTGATGGTATCGCTCACTTTCAGTTTGCATTCAGAGGGCGTTTTGCCTTCCGCGGTCACTGCAAGGACAACGCGAATCTCGGTCGGCTTGACTCGCAGTTCTGCCTTACCTTCGATCGTGATGTACCCCTGAGCTACCTCCGGATCCAAAGGGGCCAGCCCGGTAGATCCCTGAGTTTGATCGCGTCCCTCGCCCACTGCGCCACGAGACCCACTGAACTGCGCGGTTGCCGGAGTCAACGGGACAAGCGCAAGGCCAATAAACACGATGCACAGCTGAGTTGGAGACATTGTGGATACCTCGCGATCAAAGGATGAGAATCTGAGACCATTACAGAAGCATGGGCACGATAACCATAAAACGCCAATCTTACGATGCTTGATCCTGAGCAGGCCGAAGATAAAGTCTCGACGAGGCACTAGTGCTCTGTCACGATTTGATTTTCGGGTTCAGGTTATCAGCCGGAACGCGTTAGCGTCCGGTTCTAACCGTGGGCTAGCGCTGGGCTGTTAAAAATCCGGGGTTGTTGGCAGGTTTTCATGATGCAGGATTTGAACGACCCGTGTTGTCGGCGGGGATTCTATCATGCATCGGGTTTTGCGTATTGTCGGCTTTCCACCCTGGCTCGTCCAGGTGGAAGCCAGATTTGGCAACCAGATCGCGGCACCATTCCCATCACGCCGCTTTCCACACTGGCTTGCCCAGGTGGTAGCAAATCTGGCTGCCGAGCACGTTGCTGAACAAAACGAGGCTACCACCGAGGCAAGCTCAGTGGCGTGCAGTAATGTGGTAGAGACGTCGCGATCTGGTGGCCAGACGGGGCTTCCATCCACGCAAGGTGGATGGCGTGCCGGGGAATTCGGAACAGTCATACTCGACGCTTCGCAACCATGAACAAAAATGGCATATTTAAGGACGATCAGGAGTGTTTTCGTTTAACCCGATGCCGTAGGCGAGGCGTTCCTGTGGCATTCCTCCCATTTGGGTCGGGTTAAACGACTAAATCAGAATGCTGAATGCTGGCATTCTGAAATTCATCCCACATACTCCGTCAACAAGAGATCCTGATTGAGACTCAGACCATGCCCAATTACCACCTGTTTCTTTCCTACTCTCGCAAAGACAACGACCCAGAACACAAAGGTCGTGATGGCTGGGTCACGGCGTTTCATGATCGGCTGCTGGCTCAGCACGAGCGTTACTCCGGTCGCGCGCTGAAAGTCTTTTTTGACAAGGCGTCGATCGAACACGGCACGGACTGGCAGCGCGGAATTTCTGAGGGGCTGCGGCATTCGGAGCTGTTCATCGCGTTTCTCTCAGCAAACTACCTGCGCAGCGAATGGTGTCGCCGCGAGTGGGAAGAGTTTCTGCGGCTGGAGCACACGTTAGCGCGCGGAGACGATGGCATCCTGCCGATCTACTTCGAAATCGTCCCATCGAAGAACCCGGGACCGGAGGACGCCAGACTCCAGCAGGAACTCGCCGCATGGATTAAGGATATCCAGCGCCGGAATCGGGGTGAACCATTCGAACTCATTCCCTGGTTCACTGCCGGCCCCGACCTGCTCCGCGAACTGGATGTCGCCGAACGGCTGGCGGAGCTTCGGGCTCACCCGCAAACCGACAAGCACAGGCTGCTCGACCTCGCCGCGCGGATCGACGCCATGGATCGCGTCATTGCCAGGCGGCTCGACAAGTCAACGCTTGCCGCGCTGGCACCTGGCAATCTCGACGCCTCGTATTCTCACTTCGTCGGGCGTCATCGGGAGCTGCGCGAACTGCACGGCGGATTGATCGCGGACAAGATCGGCCTCGTGGGCGCGCTCCACGGCCTGGGCGGGCAGGGAAAGACGGCTCTGGCCATGCAGTATGCGTACGCCTATGCTGAGCACTATGCATCCGGCGGACGGTGGTTTGTGCCGTGTGAAGGCAAACGCGACATGGCTGAGGCGCTCGAGTCCGTCGCTTCGCTCATCGGGCTGACCATTCCGCCACCGCCGACCACGCTGCGACCCGAGGAAGCGCGGGCGTTCATTTTGAAAGCTCTCTTTTCTGCGCTGGAACAGTGGACCCGCGGCAACGTGGTTCGCATTGAGGAACAGCTCTCCCGCCAGCCGGATCTGCACACCGCGCGGGACGTGGCCAACCGCCCGCGGGTCGAGCCGCACTGTCTGCTGATCCTGGACAATGTTTCGGAGAAAGATCTGCTTTCTGCTGGCGGACTGGCTCGACTGGTGAAGGAGGACTGGCTGCAGGTCGTCGTCACCACGCGGCTGGACCCCCATGAATTCGGCGGAGACTCCGCCAGCCTGACGCCGATTCCTGTGGATGACCTGCCGGAATCGGATGCGTTGGCGCTTATCCGTGACTTCCAACCGGGACAGAAATTCGCCTCCCCAGAGGAAGAGACGGCCGCCAGGGAAATCGTCCGCGCGCTGGGCGGATTCACGCTGGCCATCGAACTTGTCGCCGCCTACCTACAAGCCCACGCCCGCGACGGCGCAACCTGCACCAGATATCTCGTGTGGCTGAGGGAAAAAGGACTGGTCGGGAGCGACGTCCACGGGGCCGATGAGCCAACCGCACGCCGAGTTCGCTACGGCGAAGAAACGGCAGCGGAAACTGAATCGCGTAAAAAACGCCGCACGCTGCAAGTGTCGGTCATCGTCGATGATTCGCTCGAAGGACTCTCCCCCGCTGCCCGGCATGTGCTGGAACTCGCCGCACTGCTCCCATCCGACATGATCGTAATCGACTGGCTTCGGCGAGCGGCAGCTATGCAGTATTCGGAGTTGCAGCCAGGGACTGAGACAGAAATAAGTGGGGCACGATTCCATCGTGCCGGGCACGTTACAAACGTGCCCCACGTCCAAAAGACGACAGTTATTTCTGCGCCGGTACCAGGGACGGAAACAACACGCCTCACCGATCCGTGGCTCACGCTGCTGCACGACTTGCTGGGCCGTCGTCTGCTCGTCGTCACCGAATTTGATCCTGCGGCGCGCAATCAGCCGCGTCAGGCCCGTCTGCATCGACTGGTGGGCGAGCACCTGCTGGCCACGCTTTCGGTCGAATCTCGCGCGGAGTCAGCCGGCGCGCTCATTACCGTGGTTGTTGCCGCTGCGGCAGAGTTTGAACAAATCTACGACCACGACTCGTCCGTGCTGTGGCAGTTGCGACCGCTGGAGGAAACGGTGGAACGGTTGTGGCGCGAGCAGCCTGGCAGCCGCGAACTGGCGATGGCGGCAGGGGCGGCGGCGACCGCCGAGTTCCACACCGGCCAGCTCGTCCGTGCCGAGGTTCTGTTCCGCCGTTTCCACGACACGCTCAAGCAGCAGCATGAGCGGCAGTCGGACGACGAAGACAAGGCGCGGCTCTATTCGGTCGCCCTTGAGAAGCTGGCCGACTTTCTGGCCCGCCGGGGCTTGCCGGGGGACGCGGAGCAGGCCCTGGCCCATTACACGCGCAGTCTGGAGGTCCGCGAACGCTTGCTGGCCGCCAACCCCGAGTCGGCGCAGGCCGCGCGCGACGTGTCGGTGAGCTTGAATAAGCTGGCCGACTTTCTGGCCAGCCGGGGCTTGCCGGGGGACGCGGAGCAGGCCCTGGCCCATTACACGCGATGTCAGGAAGTACTGGAACGCTTGCTGGCCGCCAACCCCGAGTCGGCGCAGGCCGCGCGCGACGTGCCGGTGACCCTTGATCGACTAGGCGACTTTCTGGCCCGCCGGGGCTTGCCGGGGGACGCGGAGCAGGCCTTGGCCCATTACACGCGCAGTCTGGAGGTCAGCGAACGCTTGCTGGCCGCCAACCCCGAGTCGGCGCAGGCCGCGCGCGATGCGTCGGTGAGCTTGAACAAGCTGGCCGACTTTCTGGCCAGCCGGGGCTTGCCGCGGGACGCGGAGCAGGCCCTGGCCCATTACACGCGCAGTCTGGAGGTCCGCGAACGCTTGCTGGCCGCCAACCCCGTGTCGGCGCAGGCCGCGCGCGACGTGTCGGTGTCGCATTTCAAACTCTTCCACTTTCACCGAGCCCGGGGCAATGAGCAAAAGGCTATGGGAAATCTCGCGGCCTGTTTTGCCGTTCTGGACTCGTTCGCCACCCAGGGCCGACCGATGGACGCCCAAATGCGACAGCTCTACGCCCAACTGAAACCCATGTTTTCCGCAGGGCAATGAGCCTGGCCTGATTCAACTTTTCGCAAACCACCGGAGCGTCCCATTTCATGAACACGGAATCATCGGACGACATGCCCGCAACAGCACTCAACCCATTGCCCCCGAGGCCACGTCTGGTTCTGCGTCTTGGTTTTGCCGGCACACAGAAATTGGATGCTTCTGCCGAAACCTCCCTGCAGACAGCCCTCACCAGGGTGTTTCAGACTCTTGGACATCGACTCGCCGCGGTGCTTCCGGGCATCCCGGTTCAAGCGGGCCAGGAACCCTGGATTGCCAGGTTTTATGCCCAGAGCTTCCCAAAAGACGCTCCACTGTTGAGATTAGTGACTGGCCTCTGCGAAGGGGCGGATGCGGTCGCTGCCAGGGCGCTGGAACATGTCAACGTCCTGCCTGATCAAGGCTCCCCAGGGGACGCACCACAGTGCTGCCTGGAGAAAGAATTGGCTGCCATTCTTCCGTTCCCGATCGCAGCGTATCGCGAGAGTCGCCCCGAGACATTCCGCAGCGAGTTTGATCGTCAGGCCGCCCAGTGTGCTTACATCCTGGAGCTGGATGGCAACTACGACAAAACCAGCGAGCCAGAAGAGGCAAAGAATCTGGCTGAGACACGTCGGGGCCGCGGTTACCGGGCGCAGTCCGCCTTGCTGTTACGCCACTCCGATATTTTGGTAGCGGCAGCCGATCCCAGCCAGCCCGCCAGGCCCGGCGGCACAATGGAGACAGTGCGGGACGCCCTCGCGTTCGATCTTCCTGTCGTCTTCTTTCACACAGGCAGGAAGCTGCTGTTCCTGATCGAACCGACGGAAAACCTCTATTCCGCTCTGTCCGACAGCACCCGGGCCATCGACCCTGAAAGCAACACGTTGCAAGACACTCTCGATAAGTGGGTCACTCAAATCGTCGCCGACCCCGGCACAGAACACAATTTGGAAGCTCACGGGGAAGTCACGCAGCCCGACAAGGAACTCCCGCACAAAGAACTGCTCTCCGAGTTCTTTGTTGATGCAGTAACGCCGCCGCTCGATCCCGCGACGGGAAAGCGCAAGCCCGATTGGCGTGAACACGTCTGGACACGATTCGAGGCGTTCTTTCGTTCGGGACCGGGTCTGACGACTGATCAGCCGCTGGCCCCTTATCACGTCTGGCGCAAGCGAGCCACTGAACTGAATTACCACTATTCAGGAATGTATCGCGGGGCATTTCTGTTTAATTACGGGGCCATCATTGTGGCGGTAGCCCTCGCGGCACTCAGCCTCACCCTCCTCGCGGTCTGCGGGGAGAATCATCCGGGATGGCGGACTCCCACGCTGCTTGGATTGGGCATCGCCAAGTTGTGCCTTGTGATCGGGATTGTTCGCAACACCTACCGGGCTAATCATGAAAAGTGGAACGACCGAGCCGTAGACTACCGGTATCTCGCCGAGAGACTGCGAGGCATGTACTACCTGCCACTGGCGGGCAGCATTCAGCCTCCCGCAGCCTCCGCGCAACAATACGCCTCGCGCGTCATTCGTCAGAGTCACATTGACTGGCTCTTTGACGCAATCATCCACTCCGTTTCGCCAGCCGACGTTTCGCCAGCTGACGTTTCGGCAGAAGTCTTTCCGGGGGGCAGCACAGAATCTCGTCCTGGCGACGGTCAACCCGGCGATGGTCAGGCAAGTCGGCTCACCGTAAAGATTCTCAGGCTCAACCCGCAAGCCCTTGTCGAAGCTGTGCGGGACCGCTGGATCTGCGGGCAGGCGATCTACCACGCCCGTAGCGCTCACACGATGAATTCGATTCACCGCAGCGCTGAATGGATCAGCGCAACGCTGGGCGCGTTCGTAATCCTGTTCGTCGCGATCGACATCCTGATCGTTGCCGGAGAAATGCTGCACCGTCTGCACCTGCTGCCCCAAGGCCTCGAAAGCTGGGTGATTTCGCTGGTCCCGTGGACTCCGTGGTTGATCTTTTTCGCCGCCCTGCTTCCTGCCGCCGTGGCCGCGCTCAATGGAGTGCGATTCCAGTCAGAATGTCGACGCATTGCCGAACGTTCCGCAGTGATGCGTGTGATTCTTGCCGGTCGTGCCGAAACGCCGCCATCCGAGAAACGGTCGTGGCTGATCCGCAAGTGGCGCAGCGTTAAACTGGTGGTGTGGCACCTGCTCAAACGCCCGCCGGCAGTCGCTCTGCAAGGCGGTCGCTGGGGTGAAGCGGATCGCCTGGCCAGACGAATCGCCGCTGCCCGCGCCGATTCCGGTACAGATCCCGCAGCATGGTCGCTCGACGCTCTGCACATCACCGAAACCGTGGCCACCGACTTCGTCCACGAAGTTGCTGGATGGTCCGTTCTCTACGCAAAAGAACTGCCCGAGCCGGGTTAAGCACTGGTGCATCCGTAAGGACCGTTCGAGAAATAATTGACCGCATCCTCCTCTCCCCTGCGAAGGGGAGAGGGCAGGGTGAGGGGTATAAAAGAGACAGTTATTTCTCGAGCGGTCCTAAGTTGGCACAAATCGTTTAACGGCGAGCCGTAGGCGTAGGCGAATCCAGTGTGCTTCCGCCTACGCCTACGGCTCGCCGTTAAACTAAAAAACTTCTGCACCAATGCTTAATAAGGCGAGCCGTAGATGATCTCTTACCTGTACGACGGACTTCCAGTCCGTCGAGACTGGTCATCGACGGACTGGAAGTCCGTCGTACGGAAGCTCGCCGGTAAATTTCTATCTGCCGCTCGCCTAACTGAAAATTGCCTGACCACACCCATCGCATCGCAAGTTATACCTCGCGCGGTTGAGGATGGCACAATCGCTTCACCGCGTGGGCAACGCCCCGCGATTTGTATTTCAAATTTCAAATTTCAAATTGAACAATCGCGGCCCGCTGGCGGTCTATTGATTGAGTGGTTTTTATGGTTCATGGTCATACCAACCCGAAGCGCCAGCGAGGAATTCAGCGAATCGCGAGAAGTCATACCGCCAACATTCAGTTCAAGTGCGTGGTTCAATGCTCAGAGGCATGGCATCGCGGAAGTCGGTTGATGGCGCATACCCAAGTTGACGAACGGCCTTGTCGATGCTGTAGTCCAGGTTCAAACCAAGAAACTTGATCCGGGCGCTGTTCAGTAGCGGGGCGTCTTTTTTGCCGAGCAACTTCCACGTAGTCTCCATCGCGCTCGCCAGGAATCTGGCAATCGGCAGCGGCACGATCTTTGTCGGCCTGACGATTCCAGCGGCATCACAAACTGTATCGATGAATTCGCGTTTCGTAACGGCACGCGGGTCGCGGATATTGAAGACCTCTCCGACGACGTCGTCCCGCTCAATCGCCAGCCAGATAGCTTCGCAGAGATTGCCGACGTACGTATTGTTCATCAGCTTGTCCGATGAACCAAGAAATGCAAACTTTCCGGAACGCAGTCGGTCGGTCAACTTTGGCAGGACAGTGCGATCACGCCGGCCATAGATAAAACCTGGACGCAGGACCACGCCCGGTAATCTGCGATCACGAATGTAGTCGCAAACGAGCAGTTCCGACTCCACCTTGGTGAGCGTGTAGCCGTCGATCCCGGTTGCACAAGGCGCGGTCGCTTCATCGGTGCCGTAGTGATCTTTGCCTTCGTAGACTCCGAGAGAACTGATCTGTACCCACCGCTTCAGTGTCTGTGTGGCTAGAGTGGCTTCCATCAGCGATTTGGTTCCCGCGACGTTGATGCGACGATATTCCTCCGTGCGTCCCCAATCACCGACTTTTGCGGCACAGTGGATCACGATCGTGACGCCGTCACACGCGGACTTCAGTGATTCCGGCTGATCCAGATCACCTGGAACCAATTCCACATTCAGCCCACGCAGGAAACTCAGGTCTGCATTCGGTCTGACGAGCGCTCGCACGCGCCAACCCCGCTGCACGGCCTGCTCCGCCACATGACTACCAACGAGGCCGGTCGCGCCTGTGACCAGCACCAGATCGTGTGAAGTTACTTGCACTGAACTTGTCCCTTATTTTAATCCCGCACTGACGCTTCGGGTTAGTCGGATGTGTGCAGCGTCAGCGAAACATGCCAGTTTCTCACGCTTTCCCCAAATGGTGCGTTACGCTCCGCTTCACGCACCCTACTCAGCAAACGTTGAGAGTTTTGTTTTTCTGAGAGGATTTATCACGATCCGCCGCAGACCGCTAGCCTGGGCTGTCAAAGATTTGCTATTGACGAGAGTACACTTCACTTTTGAATTGTGCCATTATTGTTCATGGTTGCCGAGCGTCGATTACGACTATACCGTATTCCCCGGCACGCCATCCACCCTGCGTGGATGGAAGCCCCGTCTGGCCACCAGATCGCGACGTCTATTCCAATTAGCTGCACGCCACCGAGCTTGCCTCGGTGGTAGCTTCGTTTGGGTCAGCAACGTGCCCGGCAGCCAGATTCGCTTCCACCTGGGCAAGTGCCAGACACCGTAGATGGCAGACACCTTAGGACTGAGACAGAAATAAGTGGGGCACGATTCCATCGTGCCGAGCACGTTAAAAACGTGCTCCACGCCCGAAAGACGACAGTTAATTCTGCGCCGGTCCTTAGATGCCGTTTCACGATCTGCCACCAGGAATTGCTTCACAATCTACTGCCCCTTCGGTCCGATGAAGATCAACCGTTGGCGACCGTGGTGTTTTGTCTTATGCTCCTGTGGACGGTACTCCCAGACTTCGCCACTCATCTCGATGTCACGCAGATGCATCAGCCGCTCTTCTCCAGGGCGCATTCCGGTTGTCAGTTGTAGCTGGATCATGCCCCACACAAAGCGATTCACGTGTTCCCTGACAGCATCGATATGCTCGTTGGGCACTATTTCTTCACCCGTTCGTAAATCGTTTCGACTGCCTTTGACTCCTGCCCATCGGGCATGATGTTGTAAGCGGTGATCGTCAAATGATCAGCGTCCTTCAATTCATAGTCCGTTCGCCATCCACCCTGGGGTTCTCCCGGTGCCCAGTCGTATTTGCCAGAAACCGAAAAACCACGCTCGATCGCGTCCCCTTCGCTGATCAGGATCGCACCGCTCATGTGAAAATCGTCGAACCAGCAGACCTGAAACTTCTTCGTGATGCCATTCATCGCCAGCGTCTCTTCACCATGCCGCGGTTTACCTTTCATTGATCCTTCATAAGTGTGTCGAAAGAAATTTCCGTTCAGCAACGACACGATCTCACCAGAGACTTTCGATTCATCGGCCAGTTTCCCCGGTTCGAACCATGTCTGCACTGTCCCCTGCCACTTGCCAACACATTGACCGAGAAATCGTTCAGGCTCGGGCATCTTCTTGCTCTCTTTCTGCGTTGATTGTTTGTCTGCCGATTTGGCATCACTATTCTGCCCAAAAGCATGCGTGGCGACAACCAACGAACAACACGCTGCAAGGAAAACTGTTGTAAACAACCGCATTGGTCGCTCCTAAGATGTTGCCAGGATGTACGGTCCGTTCCACCAGATAAACTCATTCTAAACTGGATTCAGTCCACTGCGATGATGTTATTCAGGGCGTTTATTTTCATTACCTTAGAGTAATGATTTACGCTCAGGCCGGGGGCGATTTCGGTCGGAACATTCAAAAGCAGCTCCGTGCAACCCAGCGTGTTGTGAGCCATGAACGCCAATCGCAGGGCGGAGATTGCGTTCGTCCCATCGAACGCCGTAGGATCCGGTATCAGAACTGGTCCTGTATCGACCTGATAGAACATTTCTCGTTCGCTCGCGTTGATCACTTTGACCGGGTATTCAAGGAAAACCTGCGAACCATCGCTGAGTGAGAATTCGGTCTGAGAAACCAGCGGACGATTGTCGAGCACCGCCGCGACAATTTCGTCAGTTTTCGTCAGCAGTTGCCCGGATACTCTACGCAGGTCGATGTTCATGTCGGTAAAGGCCACTGAACACTTTCCCGCCTGACGTTCCGGTTGTGGGCCAAGTGTCGGAGGACTGAGCATGACGCCGCGGTTGTTTCGGTCCCAGCTTTTGATGACGAGGAATTCGTCTCGGGATGCGACCAGGCACATATCAGCCGCCGGATCATGCCAGATGTTTTCGAGTACGTGAACCTGTTCGGCCTTGCAGGATGCACCCAGCACATACTCGATGGTCCTGGCATCAACACCCTGACCATTGGTGATTCTACAGACACATTCCAGCGGGAAGCGTGCATTGTTCAGCGTAAACGGCGGCGGTTGGCTGATCGTTCTGGGCTGTGTGCTATTCAGATCAATCCGGAATCGCACAAATGATCGATAAAAGTCCGTGACAGAAACGCGGTTGTCCGCAGTATCCAGAGCAGTGTTCATGTGATAGATGGCTTTCCGACTGTCGAATTGAACTATATGTAGGGTGGGACCAGCGGAGCGCCGGCCCACCATTTGTCCGATGTGGTGGGCCGGCGCTCCGCTGGTCCCACCCTACGAATTCACAAACTGGCCATCCGCGCAGATGTACGCGACGATCGGCATCCAATCAAACTTTCCCACTGTGTGTGGCGACAAACGTCAATCATCGGCAACCTCCTGGAAGTTCACGAAAAATCGTACTATAGTGCCAAACATTCTACAGGGTGCTCCATTTTAAAGGAACAAGCGAATGAGGCGGAGTCGAGACAAAGCCAGGAAAGCGGCGGTCGTGAAGGCGTCAGGAAGATCGTGGATTGTGGGCTGGTGCGTGCTTGTCTGTGGCACCTCGGCTCTGGCTCAGCAGGCACCGCTCGAAATTGGCGTGCGTCGTGAACTGTTTCTCGATCAGTATCTGATCGAGAAGCTGGATCACGTGCGGCTGCAGTTGCACGAACCTCGGGACGAAGGGACGGTGTTCAGTTTCGATCAACCGTGGGAAGGAATTCACTGCGGCTATTGCACGATGATCCGGGACGGGGAAAGGATGCGGGTGTATTATCGAGGCATGCCATCGGGGACTCTGGATGGAACGGCGGGCGAAGTCACCTGCGTGGCCGACTCCGACGATGGCATCCATTGGACGAGACAGAAGCTCAGTCTGTTCGAGGTCAATGGTGCGCACGAGAACAACATCGTGCTGGCTGGCGACCCTCCTTTCTCGCACAACTTCAGTCCTGTGATCGACACGCGACCGGAATGCCCTCCGGAACAACGCTACAAGGCGCTGAGCGGACTGGATAGCAGCGGGCTGATTGCCTATGTGTCGGCTGACGGGCTGCACTGGACAAAGCTGCGAAGCGAACCGGTTATTCCACGCCGGGCCCCGTTCAAATTCGATTGGATGTTTGATTCGCAGAACGTGGCCTTCTGGTCGGAATCGGAGCAAAAATATGTTTGCTATTTCCGAGTCTGGAATGGCGTCCGAACCATTGCGCGCTGCGAGAGTGCAGACTTTGTCCAGTGGAGCGACCCGGTGCTGATGAGCTACGTCACTGCCGACCATCCCTCTCCGACAGAAGAGCTGTACACGAATCAGACACATCCCTACTTCCGCGCGCCGCACCTGTATGTCGCCATCGCTGCCCGTTTTGTACCTGGTCGGCAAGCCATCAGTGATCAGGAAGCCGCCGCACTTCATGTGGCCGATGGCTATCACAAAGACTTGTCCGACGCCGTGCTGCTGACCACGCGCGGTGGACACGTTTACGATCGCACCTTTCTGAGTTCCTTCATTCGCCCCGGCATCGGAGCGCGGAACTGGGTGTCCCGGACCAACTATCCTGCCCTGGGGATCCTGCAGACTGGACCGACCGAGATGTCGATCTATACGAATCAGGACAATGCCCAGCCGACTGCGCATTTACATCGCTACTCGTTACGTCTCGACGGGTTTGCGTCTGTCCATGCCGACTACAACGGTGGAGAGCTTCTCACAAAACAACTGATTTTTTCCGGCGGGCACCTCGATCTGAACTTCTCGACCTCGGCGGTGGGTTCGATCCGCGTTGAAATTCAGGACGAGAGTGGTCAATCGATTCCGGGCTTCGCGGCAGCCGATTGTGTGGAAGTCATTGGAAACGAAATCGATCGCACGGTGAGCTGGAAATCCGGCAGCAATGTGAGATCCCTTGCGGGAAGAACTGTTCGCCTGCGATTCGTAATGAAGGACGCGGACCTGTACGCCATGCGGTTTGCACAGGACGGTGGTGGCTAATGAGTGATCTGCACCGGGTTCTGATTGTTGGCGTCGGCTCCATTGGCGAGCGACATTTGCGTTGTTTCAAGGCAACGGGTCGTGCCGAGGTGTCGTTCGTTGAGATCAATGAAGCACTCCGAAAAACGATCTCTGAACGCTACGAGGTTCGTGGTTTCGCCGATCTTGAAACGGCGATGGCGGGTCACGCCGATGCGCTTGACCGAGCACCCGGGCGGGTCACCGCGACCGTCATTGCAACCCCTGCGGATCGCCATCTGGAGATTGCCACGCGACTCGCTGAAGCCGGCCTCCATCTGTTGATCGAAAAACCGCTCAGCACCAACACCGACGGAGTTGACCTGTTGACAGAATTGGTCAGCCAGCGCTGTCTTGTGGTGGGTGTGGCCTATGTCCTGCGTTGTGATCCGGCACTGGCGGCGATGCGCGCAGCCGTATTGAGTGGTCGGTTCGGAAAACCCGTCGAGATTGTGGCCGTCTGCGGCCAGCATTTTCCAACTTACCGCCCGGCGTATCGCGACACCTATTACGTGGACCGCGCCACGGGAGGTGGAGCAATCCAGGATGCGTTGACGCATGTTCTGAACGCCGGGGAATGGATCGTCGGCCCGATCGCACGACTCGTCGCGGATGCCGCTCACCTGGTGCTTGAGGGCGTGACTGTGGAAGACACGGTGCATGTGCTGACGCGTCACGGCGATGTGCTCGGCAGTTATAGTCTGAATCAGCATCAGGCACCAAACGAAATCACGCTCACCGTCATTTGTGAACATGGCACTGTCCGTTGGGAAACGCACGCGCATCGCTGGCGATGGATGATGCGCCGTGACGAACTCTGGCACGACGAACCGCACGAGCCGCAGCCCCGCGACGCCATGTTCGTGACGCAGGCCAATCGATTTCTAGATGCCGTCGAAGGTCAAACTTCGCTGCTTTGTAGTCTGCATGACGGCCTGCAGACATTGCGCGTCAATCTGGCTGCGCTGGCGAGTGTAGATCATGGGTGCTGGCAAACGATTGAGAATCCAGGCGATCGACCAGGTTCTAAACCAGGCTCTCTATGAGAAGCGGAGTTCTTGTAGGGTGGGACCAGCGAGCAACGGGAGCGCCGGCCCACCATGTGTGCTTGAGAACGGTGGGCCGGCGCGGCTTGTCAGCCGCTTGTCCCACCCTACCTGCGAAAACTCTGGTTCTCATTCTGAATCTGGTTTACAGCACCGGCGGCCAGCGCCTTGCCGCTCACTGACAGTCCAACGAAGTTACTTTCTTTTTTCGGAACTCGAAATGCCGGTTTCTCTGAGCGACTTCTCACCACACGATCAGCAGATCTGGGACGAGGAACTCCACGACTTCGTCCCGGATCGTGTGTTCGACGCCCATATTCACATGTTCCATCCTGAGCATGTGAGGGCAGCTTCGCCATCGACCGCGAATCCGTGGAGTTTCGCAGATTTCTCGACGTTACAAAAATGGGCAGCGAGATTGTACCCCGGTCGTGAGACGCATTTTCTGGTGCTTGGGACGCCAGCAGTCGGGATCGATGTTGATGCTCACAACCACTGGTGCATCGAGCAGGTTCGACAGGATCCGCAGTCTCGCATGAATCGACTCGTGACGCCGGCGTGTCGCGTGCAGGACATCGAACGCGACGTCCGCGAGCGAGGATTCATCGGACTCAAACCCTACCGTCTGTTCTCGACCACCGGCGATATCGCGCAATGTCGGATGCACGAGTTTCTGACTCACGAGCAACTGGGGCTGGCGAATGAAATGGGACTGTGGATTACGATGCACCTTTCTCGTTTCCATGGCTGCGCGGACGAGTTCAATCTGAGCGATCTGCAGGAATTCACGGGAAGCCGCTACCCGAACATCAAATGGATTCTGGCCCATTGTGCTCGCAGCTTTACCTACTGGCCGATTCGTAAGGCGATCGAGCAACTTCGTGACATGCCGAATATCTGGTACGACGTGTCGGCAGTGACTGACGTGCGACCGCTGATCACGCTGTTCTCGCGTGAGGATCGCCGGCGCATGTTGTACGGATCAGACGGCATTGATGCGATGTACTTTCATGGTCAGTACGCCGCGATGGGACGCGCCTGGCAATACGTGGACGCCGGCCGCTTGAACCTGCAATTTCCGCATTGCGACGGGCGACCGATTCTGGCGATCTATGAACAATTGCTGTCCATGAAGCATGCGGCTGAAATTGCCCAATGGTCTCCAGACGACATTCAGAACCTTTTCTGGAAAAACGCCGTCTCCGCGTTTCATGTTCAGTTCCGCGAAGACGATTCCCACGCAGTTCCGCCTGACGGTGGGCAGACACAGAAGTTGTATGCCAGGGCAAAGCAACTGATTCCTGGCGGAACCCAACTGCTCAGCAAGCGTCCGGAGATGTTCGCTCCCGGACTCTGGCCAGCCTACGCCCGTGAAGCACATGGCTGTGAAGTGACGGACCTTGATGGCCGCCGATTCATCGACATGACGACATCCGGCATCGGTTCGTGCCTGCTGGGTTACGCCGATCCAGATGTTACGGCAGCGGTCCAGCGCCGCATCGCGCTCGGTTCGATGTCGACGCTGAACGCCGCTGAGGAAGTCGAGTTAGCCGAGCTGCTGATCGAACTGCATCCGTGGGCCGAGCAGGTTCGTTATGCACGTACCGGCGGTGAATCGATGGCCATCGCCGTCCGCCTTGTGCGTGCTGCCTCCGGACGCGATAAGATCGCGTTCTGTGGCTATCACGGATGGTCCGACTGGTATCTGGCGGCGAACGTGAATCCGGTGGGTGCTGCCGACAGTCTGCAAGGTCACCTGCTGCCGGGCCTTGCACCGGCAGGCGTACCGCGGGGACTCGCGGGAACCGCACTGCCCTTCACGTATAACAGATTACAAGAACTGGCGCAGATCGTAGCCATTCACGGCAGTGAACTCGCAGCGGTTGTGATGGAACCAACACGCTCGACCGATCCCGATCCGGGCTTTCTCGAAGGCGTCCGCGAACTTTGTGACCGTTGCGGTGCAGCACTGGTTTTCGACGAGATTTCCTCCGGTTGGCGGATGCATCTCGGCGGTGCGCATTTGAAGTACGGCGTGATGCCGGACGTTGCTGTGTTTGCCAAAGCAATCGGCAATGGTCACCCGATGGCCGCGATCATTGGCCGCCGCCGCATCATGGACGCTGCGCAGACGTCATTCATTTCCAGCACTTATTGGACCGAAGGCGTCGGTCCAACCGCCGCGTTGGCGACGATCCGGAAACTTCGAGACGTCAACATCGCCGCTCACACGAGTCACATCGGCACCCTGATGCGCGATGGCTGGAAGACTCTGGGCCGGCGAATTGGAGTGCCTGTCAAGGTCACGGGGCACCCGGCCCTGCTTCATCTGAGTTTCGATCACGCACAAGCCGCAGCACTCGGAACACTACTCACCGCGCGGATGCTTGACCGAGGCTACCTGACCGGCAGCGGCTTCTACCCCAGTTTCGCCCACAAAGAACACCATATCACGCAGTACCTCGCAGCCGTCGAACCGGTCTTCGTCGAATTGGCCGAAGCAATTCGCCTCGACGACGTACTGCCACGACTTCAGACTATCGGCGGTTCAGTCCGCCACACCGGCTTCGCCCGGTTGACCTGAAAACGGGGTTCTAAGCACTGGTGCATAAGTAAGTTGGCACAAATCGTTTAACGGCGAGCCGTAGGCGTAGGCGAATCCAGCGTGCTTCCGCCTACGCCTACGGCTCGCCGTTAAACTAAAACACTTCTGCACTGGTGCTTATACTCCGTGCGGTCAGATTTGAGGTTTTGTGAGCGGCAAGGCACTAGCCGCCGGTGCTGACCGAATGCACAACCCGCGGCTAGCGGTCTGTTGATTTAATACCAACCCGAAGCGCCAGCGAGGCTGAATTCCTCGCTGGCGCTTCGGGTTGGTATGACCCTGGGACCCAATAATCATTAAATCAACACACGGCTAACGCGTTGCGGCTGATAACGCAGGGCATCATTCCTGACCGCGTGAAGGATATACGCCGCGCGGTCGGAATTGATGTATTTCTTTGGCGAGCGGGGGATGTCAATCCCCTGATTGACCTTTGGCGAGCGGGGGACGTCAATCCCCTGATTGACCGCGTGGACACTTCAAAAATCAGGGGACTCACGTCCCCCGCTCGCCGAACGAAGCCTCAGTCCAACCCGCGTGAAGTATAGTCACTCGGATTGGGTTTTCGTTTAGCGGCAAACCGCAGGCGACTGTTTCCATGCATGCCGACGCCTTCGGCTTGCCGCTAAACGATTAAATCAACAGACCCCTAGCGCCTTGCCGCTCACAAAACCAGCGGTACTCAGACAGGCTCCTGTTTCGGGCGGTTGAACATTTTAACAATCCGCAGACCTGACAACATGCCGTTGACCGGCTACGATCAATGAAAATCGACCCCTCCTTAATAATGTGACGAAACAGCCATGCTCAAACGACTTTTCTCATTACTCATCCTGCTCGTCGCCGTGACGCACGTGCGTGCCGACGATGCGGAATCACTGATCGCACCGGGTGCCAAAGTGCAGAAGCTGGCCGGTGACATGAAATTCACTGAAGGCCCGGCGTGGATTCCGGCGAAGAAGATACTCGTTTTCTCGGACATTCCAAACAGCCGGATCATGCAATGGTCGGAAGCAGACGGCTTATCGCTGTTCCGCGTGAGTGAGCAATCCAACGGCAATATCCTCGACCTTGAAGGCCGCTTGATTTCCTGTCAGCACGCAGGTCGCAACGTCGTGCGGACAGAAGCTGATGGCAGCATCACGGTATTGGCAGACAAGTTCGACGGAAAACGACTGAATTCCCCCAACGATGTTGCCGTGAAGTCTGACGGCACACTGTACTTCACCGACCCGCCATGGGGTCTGACCGGTGCTGCTGAACTACCCGGCCATTGGGTTTATCGTCTCGATCCGGCATCCGGAAAAGTTGAGCCCATCGTCAAGGACCTCGCAATGCCCAACGGCATCGACTTTTCACCGGATGAAAGCCGGATCTACATCGCCGACACCGGTGGCAATCCGAGACATCCCGATCCGGCATTTCATAAACTACCCGCAGGTATTCATTGTTACGAGGTCAAAAAGGACGGATCACTCGGCAAGAAGTTGTTCACGATCGAAGAAGGCAGTGACGGCATGACGGTTGACGAGAAGGGCAACCTCTACACAACGCACGGCGGAGTCAACGTCTACAACGCCGATGGAAAACTCCTGGAACGAATCGCAGTCCTTGAAGGTCCCGCCAATGTCACCTTCGGCGGTGACGACTACAAGACGCTGTTTATCACGGCGCGGACTTCGCTGTACTGCATCCGCATGAAAAACGCCGGCGCGAAACCAGTCGGAGCCAAGTGGTGAGCGTTCGCAAATTCGGCGACTAAAGACTTGATACGCCTGACCCCTTTTTGCTTTCCGGTATCCCGGTATCACCCCGGTATCACCCACGAAACTCGGCAATTCGAGAAATACGGGAAATATGGGTCTAACTGACTGGACCACCTAGGATATTCGAATTATATCACTTGATGTGTTAGTAAACTTCCGGACCGGATTCTTAATCGTTTCAAAAAATAAGGGTGGACAATGCGAAACTTCGCGTTATTGTGTAATTTTTGTGGCAGTATTGAATGCCGTTGGGGGTTCCGCATCGGCCGGCCTCCTAACGGTCCTCAATCCGAGCTTTGAGAGTCAGAGCCTTCTTGATAACGGCTTTACGATTGGAACCCTACTGACTGGAGTGCTCTAGGCGGTCAGGGGACTTTCCGACCGGGTCCCACGAAATACACTGCAGGGATACCCCACGGTTTCAACGTGGCTTATAGTCACACTGACGGGGGTACCATCTCCCAGATTCTCAGCGATGTCCTGACGGCAAACACGCTCTATACCCTATCGGTCAGTGTGGGGGATCGACTGGATCAACCTTTTCCTGGTCTTGGCTACAGTATTAACTTGCTCGCGGGAAGCACGGTGCTCGCTTCCACGTCCACGCCAGTTCCGCTCGACGGACTATTCGCGACAGCAACGGTGCAATTCCAGACGTTTGCGGATCATCCAAATCTGGGAGCAGCGTTGCAAATCCAGCTCATCACCCATACGGGCGGACAAGTAAACTACGACAATGTTCTGCTAGACGCACAGGGTGCACACGTTGTTCCCGAACCGAGTGGCATGATCCTGTTTGGCACAGGTCTGTTAGCGTTCCTCGGCTGCAAAAGGCGGCGGCAAAGCAGAGCAGATGAGTGCGACATCACATAAGCTGCCCCGGATACGCGATACGGCGGGGCTACGCGATACGGCGGGGCCGCGATACGGCGGGGCCATCCAAAGTGCGTGTTTGCCTTCGTATTTCAAATCTCAAATTTCAAATCTCAAATTTCAAATACGAAATTTCACAAAGAAGAACTGCGGCCTGCTGGTCGCGCACGGATGAGTCCGTTCAGAATGGGATGACTGCTGTTGACTTAAGGGCCGGAGAATGAACAGCAGTCTGATGTTTTTGGGCAGGAAAATTGGGGGCAGGAAAATGAGTCGCATTGGAGCTGAATAATCTTCCTGCCCGTAATCTTCCTGCCATAAATTGCGATTCGGCTTGCTCACCGCCCCCATCCTACTGCGCCCGCGACGCACTGCCATTGGCGCTGATCGTGATGTCGGTGCCCACGGGCAGGGGTCTTGCGGCGACTCGGATCTGCAGTCCGTGAGCGACTTCACGCAAGGCCGCGAATTCCTTGAACGAATCCTCGTACACGACGATCGTCACGGCACTGTCGGCAGGCATTGCTTCCAGCCTCTGACGAAATGCAGAACCCGGTTTCACGGCGTCGGCGGCTGATTCAGCGACCAGCGTTGCATCAGGCACGATCACCTGCGTAAACGAATTGAACCTGTTGCCGTCGCCGCCGTA
>CAMAVB010000047.1 GCA_945861465.1 Candidatus Kuenenia stuttgartensis | reverse complement strand
GTCGCTTCGAGGGTTCCGAGTTTCTCTTCCACGCGCAGCAATCGTGCGCCTTCCAGAGTTGCCGACTGGATGGCTTTCATCGGCGGCATTCCGCCTTCAACCATCAGCTCGAACTCATGCGCGTTTTCTCCGTGAGGTGACACGCCGCTGTCGGTGCCAAAGGCGATTTTGACTCCGGCCTTGTACGCCTTCGAAAACGTCTGACGGATGGCAGGTCCGATGGCTGCGGCTTTCGGACGCACAATCTCCGGAAAGTAACCAGGCTCCTCAGCCTTTTTCGCCACCCATTCTCCTGCCATGTTCGTCGGAACCCAGTACGTGCCGCGTTCCTTCATCAGCTCCATAATCTCGTCGGTCATGTAGGTCCCATGCTCGATCGAATTCACCCCCGCCAGCACCGCGCGCTTCATCCCTTCGGCTCCATGAGCGTGAACAGTCACGACCATGTTGTAATCTTTCGCGGTCTCGACAATCGCTTTGAGTTCTTCATCCGTGAACTGCGGGTTCTGTCCACTGGCGGCCAGACTCAGTACGCCTCCGGTCGCGGTCAGCTTAATCAGATCGGCTCCGTCCTTGTACCGCTGGCGAACGGCTTTGCGGGCGTCATCCGTCCCATTGATCACGCCCTCCACTGGTCCGGCATCCCGACGATAATCACCCTTCAGTCCGTTCGTAGGATCCGCATGCCCCCCGGTGGTCGCGATTGATTTTCCGGCGGTGTAAATCCTGGGCCCGATGATCCAGCCTTCCGTAATGGCTTTTCGGAGCGAAACCGAATTGATTCCGTTGTCACCCAGATCACGAACCGTCGTGAAGCCCGCCATCAAAGTCGCACGAGCGAACATGGTGGATCGCAGAGCATAATCGGATTCTTCCATGAAGAATTTTTCGGTATACGAATCCTTCGAATGCTGTCCCATCAGATGCGTGTGCATGTCCATCAGCCCAGGCATGACGGTCAGCGCGCTGAGGTCAATCAGCTTGTCGCCTTCCGCAGGCTTGAGGAACCCAGGTACGACTTTCGTGATCCTGCCGTCCTCGACCACGATTGACATTTCGGACTGCAACTCTTCGCTGCGACCATCGATCAATCGCCCGGCATGAATGATTGTCGCCGCCAACAACGTGTCAGGGACGCACAACTCACCAACAATCAACAGAAAGACAAAACAGCGCATCGGCAGATCTCACGCGAAGTTCGAAATCACAGGAATCAACGTGTCCGCATTCTGACCTCTGCCGATCAGGATTGGAAGCGGGAAAGCGGATGCATCACGGTCGGGTCGTTTGTGGAATTGGGAAATACGTAGGGTGGGACAAGCGGAGCGCTGGCCCACCAGATCGAAAAAATGGTGGGCCGGCGCTGGCGCTTGTCCCACCCTACATACCACTTAGTTCCATAAACCGGCCAGCCGTGTTTGCACGACAGGCTTTGTAGACGGCAATTCCTCAGGACCCTAAACTATGGACGACGAAATTCTGCTTCTCCCAATTTGGACTCAATCGATGCGAACACGATTTGTCAACGGTCTCATTGCCTTCATTTTGATCGCGAGTTCATCGCAAGGCTTGACGCAGGAGCCCCAGCTGTCGGCTTCAAAAGTGCTTCCTCGAAGTACACCCGAGGCTCAAGGAGTCTCCTCAACGGCAGTCCTCGACTTTATCGAGACAGCCAATCGTGAAGTTAAGTCGATGCACAGTTTTATGCTCGTCCGTCACGGTCATGTCATCGCAGAAGCCTGGTGGAAGCCCGAGTCTTCCGAAAAGCCACACGTCCTCTGGTCGCTCAGCAAGAGCTTCACTTCGACTGCAGTTGGATTCGCTGTATCCGAGGGTCGATTGTCGATCGATGATCCGGTACTTAAGTTTTTCCCGGAGGATTCCCCGGCGGAAATATCTGCCAACCTGAAGGCGATGCGCGTTCGGGATTTGTTGACGATGTCGACCGGCCATCAGGACGAAGTCAATCTCCGCAATGAGTCCAATTGGATCAAGGCATTTTTGGCTCACCCAGTGCCACACAAACCAGGATCACACTTCAAGTACAACACGCCGGCGACATTTATGCAGTCGGCGATCATCCAGAAAGTCACTGGTCAGACCGTACTGGAATACCTTCAGCCTCGACTCTTTGAGCCATTGGGAATTGAACATCCGAAGTGGGACATGAATCCGCAGGGCATTTCGTTGGGAGGCTATGGGTTATATCTCAAGACCGAGGACATCGCCAAATTCGGGCAACTCTATCTCCAGAAAGGACAATGGCAGGGAAAACAGCTCATTCCATCAGAGTGGATCGAGCTGGCAACTTCGAAGCAAGTCTCGAATGGCAGCGACCCGACGCTGGACTGGGATCAAGGATATGGTTTCCAGTTTTGGCGTTGTCGATATGACGCCTACCGCGGCGATGGCAAGGACGGACAGTTCTGCATCGTTTTGCCAAAGTTGGACGCGGTCATCGCGATTACGGCAAATACAAGCAATATGCAAGCCGAACTGAACGTGGTTTGGAACAAACTCCTGCCAGCCATGCACGACGAACCTCTTCCGGATGACAAGACCGGAGTCGCAAAACTGACAGAAGCCCTCGATAAACTCGAAGCAACAAAGTAATGCCCACATGCTCAATGAACCCATTTCCGTGAACGCAAAAAGGCCTCACCGTTTGCTGAACGGTCAGGCCTTGCGCGATGTCAGATTTGTTCAGTGCCGAAGCGTTGCCGAGTCGATGTAGTGCTCGGTCAGTCGTGTATTGATGTGTGCCACTGGCTCTGCCAGTGCTTCCTGCAAATGGAGAGCACTGGCCAAGCCAGTGGCACACAACCATTGATGAATGCGTGCCGGGGCAACTAATTCACGGATTTGCCGTTGAACTTAGTTGCGGCTTCGGACGTTTTTAAGTTGGCAGGTGCAGCGGTACGGCTCGCAGCAGTTGGGTTTTCAGGCACAGCCCGACCGCTGGCTTCGCCTTCTGCAGCCTGCTGATCCGCCTTCGGGGTCCAGTTCGCAACAGACCATGTCGGATATTCATCCGCGACACTGGCGGCGAGATCCTGGAGTAGCTCCATCATCTTCTTGTTGTTCATGTCGCGATTCGCCACGACGCGCTGCAATACGAAGCGCTTGTTATTCGGAATATAGGCGAAGAACTTGCCTTCCCCCATCCGATCGTTGGCAGCCAACAGACGCAGCAGAGCAGTCCGAGGAACTTCGTTGGATGTTGTGGGAATCTGATCCAGCCATGCCATCACCCACATGGACTGACCGTTGCGGCTGAGCACAGCAGACATCGAGAACTTCCACTCTTCACCACGATAACTGGTCTTGAATGCGAAGTCGTAACGCTGCTCAGTCTTGGTTGGCTTCAAGCCGATCGCTGCCAGGATTTCTCCCAGTTCCGGTTCAGAAATCTGCCCCGGCAAGGGCGCGGGCTGGACTTCTGGTTTTTCGTCCTGAGCCGCAGCTGAGTACCACATGCCACCCAGCACGAGCAGTGCCGGCAACAATACAGCATTTGAAGCTTTCATCGTTCACTCCCTTGAAACGCTTCGGCAATTCTAGCCGGAGTTCGGTTGAAATTTTTGAGTCCACCCAGTCCATCATGGTCCATCATGATTCGACCGAATGTCGCAGTCCTGGCGCTGATGAAGCCCGCCTCATCCACAGGAATCCGCGTTTTTCATTGAGTTTCCAGCTCTGCAAGGTACTTGAGGCAGATCTGGGACCATGTTTCAAATTCATCAATTTGGCACACCAATTCTGACGGTCGTGCGAATCCTGAGTTGATCATCGACTTTTCACGGGGTCGAACTTTGGGATTGTCCAAATCGAAAATATGGACGATCCCAAGGTGAACTTTCCCAACTTCCGTTTCATCGTCGTTGATTAACCCGACGCACTTCTCCTGCCAGCCCGTCCCGATTTCCACTTCTTCCTCGATTTCCCGCTTCATGCCCTCCAGATAAGGCGTGAGTTCGCCATCCATGTCGAGTGTTGACACATGCCCACCAACTCCGACTGATCGCCTGGCATGTAATCGCGCTTCTCCCTGAGCCGTCCCACGCTGGTAGTAAAAAACCTCGCCGTTGCAGCGAAACACGCAGTACGGGATCAATTGTTTGAAGCCTGGATCCTGTTCCATCTCAGGCCGAGGCCGATAACTGGCATGCTGAGGATTCAGGATCACTTCCAGGTAACGCTCAATCTCGCCGCAAAAGCCCTGAAAGTGCCCAACCTGATGAAAGACGGGCGTTGGGATGACGAGGATGTGTTCGATGGTCATAAGGAAGAGTTCCGGCCAGGCATGGCCCCAGGCGTATCTGCCGCACGTGGTTGAGGATGGCACTTAAGTTTAACCGCGTGGGCAACGCCCCGCTTCGTATTTCAAATTTCAAATTTCAAATTTCAAATAAAACAATCTGATTCTATGAACAAGTACCAGACACCATCAACCGTCAAGAAAAATTCGCGCCTGTCTGAGCAGTTCGTCCGGAGCGTCTTCGAAGACGTAGTGGCCGGCCTGCGCGAGTTCCAGCGAACGAGCATTCGGAAAGCGGCGGCGGAATTCGCTGAGGAAATTATGCGGCGTGAAGCACCAGTCTTTCATTCCCCAGATCAGCTGCATCGGATGATCGCGGAATTTTTCCAGCGACTGCTCGACTTCCGTCAGCGTGGCATAGCTGCGATGAGATGGCTTGAGCGGTATGTCCTGCACGAACTCATGCACGGCAATCCGATGAGCCCACGAATCATACGGGGCGATAAAGCCAGCCCGCGCAGCAGGGCTGAGTGGTTTTTCAACGGCCATCGTCAGGGCGGCGCGGGCGAACAGATTGAGGCCACGATCTCCGATTGATCCCAGCAGCGGAATGCGACAGAGCGCGATCCGAAACGGAATGGCCTGACTTCGAAACGCGCCGGTATTCATCAGCACGAAGCGCTGGAATCGATCGGCCATTCGTCCCGCGCAGCCCAGGCCAATCGCACCGCCCCAGTCATGGGCGAATAACGTGATGTGTTGCAGACTCAGGAGCCTGATAATCGCCGCCAGACGCTGAATATGTGCCTCGAGCGTATAGACATTGCGATCCTGAGGCTTTTCAGAAAACCCGCAACCCAGATGATCGATCGCGACGACGCGATAGTCGCGGCTCAGATCTTTCACAAGTCGCCGCCACGCAAAGCTCCATGTGGGATTGCCATGCACCATCAACAGCACTGGCCCCTGTCCTTCGTCGATATAATGCTGCACATGCCCGCCCACGTCGAACCAGTGCGACGCAAACGGATACTCCTGCTCAAACCCGTCACGGCGCTCCGCGCGTTGACGCAGCTCCGGATCGACTTGTTCCAGTGTGAGCAGACGGGTGATGGGTTCAGGCATGAGTAGCTTGACTCTCCGAGTCGAGTTGAGCCAGATGGCGCTCGTTATCGGTCGCTGTTCGTGAAGACGCAGCAGCGCACCGGCGGTGCTGGAGAGTATGCCGACAACCGCTTTGATTCCAGTATCATCGACGCCCCGCATGAATAACATCTCGAAGCTGGTACACAGCGGATCGGATCTGGTCTTCGGAATGATCACAGCACAGCGACATTCGCAGCCGCGATGTCCCGCTGGGGACTGTCGGCGGACGAACCGCAGGAATAAAAACCCCATTGGCCGTCAACTGCCGACCGACACGCACGGCAAGTTCGTCATCGCGGAGCAGCACGGCAATGATGGGGCTGTCGGGCGGAGCAGTGATTACTTCGAGTTCCGCATCCTGCAGCAGTTGACGAGCCAACACGGACCGTGCTGCCAGTGTCCTGCGTCGCTCAGGCTCGTGCCTGATGACCTGCACCGCCGCCGCCGCCGCCGCGCAGACAGCAGGCGGCAGAGCTGTCGAAAAGAACTGACTGCGCGCCGTGTTCCACAGCCATTCGCACAATGTTGTCGAGCCCGCTACAAAGCCGCCGAGGCCGCCGATCGCTTTGCTGAGCGTGCCGATCTTCGTGGAAATGCGGTCTCCTGCATCCTGCAGTTCAGACACGCCTCGACCGGTCGCACCGAACACGCCCGTTCCATGGGCTTCGTCTACAATGACTGTAGCCCCAAAGCGATCCGCAATGTCGCACAGCTGCGGCAGGTCTGCCAGTGTTCCGTCCATACTGAACACCGAGTCGGTGACGACGAATACAGCGTCATGGCTGTGACGACGACGTGCGATCGACTTATGGAGTCGATCGAGTTCTGTGCGATCGTACACGAAGAATTTTCCGGCACTCGCGCGGCAGCCATCAATAAGGCTGGCGTGGTTTTCGCGATCACAGAAGACCGCGTCCTGCGGACCAATCAGCGACGCGAGTGTTCCGACGTTGGCAGCGAAGCCGGACGGAAATAACAACGCAGATTCCGTCCCCTCAAATTCCGCAAGGACTTCTTCCAGACGAACATGGTATGGCGAACGCCCGGCAATCAATCCGCTCGCACCAGCTCCAGCCTGCATTGCGGCCACAGCGGCAAACGCACCGACAACTTTAGGATGCCGCGTGAGCCCAAGGTAGTCATTCGTCGAAAAACTCAGGCAGCGCTGGCCATCGACGAGACATTCTGTCGTGCTGACGGCCTCCACGCATCGTCGCACGCGCCGCTGATGAGAAGCCTCAAGATGCTGCAACGATGCTGTCAGACGCTGATGCAAAGTGTCATTGTCGGGCGATTCGCTCACGGGTCATTCCAGACCGCGGAGGTGCTGAACCCAGGCGGGCGGAGTATTCAGCCAGATGTTGTCACGGCGGATGCGGCAGCGGTCGCAGTGACTTTGCAGCGTCGTATCGATGGAAGTGATCCGCATGCGTTCTGCACCGCGCGAAACGACCTTGCGAATCGGCCGCACGTACATATATTCAAAATAGCTCAACACGCCGCCGGGCTTGAGTAATCGAAAGTAATTCTCAGCAATCGACTTCACAAGTTCTGCCGGAAAGTTATTGAGCGGCAATCCGGAGATCACAAAATCGTACGGAGCCGACGCCTCAAATTCCTGCACCGGGAGTTGGTGAATCTGCGATTGCGTCTTCGCACTCGCCCATGCAGGTTCAGACTCGAATCGCTGCTGCAGGATTTGCACGAATTCTGCATTGAGCTCTACCAGATCGAACACGTCGCCCGGTCGCAGGAGTCGTACGATACTGTTAGTCACAGGACCAGTACCCGGCCCGATTTCGAGGACTCGCACGGGAACTGCAGGATCGCGCAAGGCAAGATAACTGGTCATCGATCTCGCGAGAAATCGGCTGCTGGGTGCGATGGCACCGGTCGTTTCAAACCGCTGCCGAAACTGGCGGAAGAAAGCGGTCTGGTTCCGCAACGCCGAAAACATGGTGAGAGCCCTTTTCCAGACCATGCCAATACAGACAGGTGCGAAATCCGGAAATTGCACGCCTCCGCAGTATAAGGCACTGGTCTTAACGCGGGCTTTGCCCGCAACCCATAGCTGCCCGTCACTCTGTGACGGGAAGACTCGCGTCGGAGACACGAGCAACAATGATGCGCGCACGGTGCGCACATAAAACAGAGTCAGACTCTAAATCCAGCGACTTGTCTGGTCGAAGTGTAGTTCCTGACGTGCTTTCACACAACTCTGCTGATCGCCGAAATATCTCAAGCCCGACGTCGTTCGATGGTCAGCATTTTCGGGGCTGGGTATTTCGGATCGCTCGAAATCGCATGATTGATGGTGGAAAAAGAGCGTGTGCCCACTTCATCGGAATGCGGACCTCAGCGGACGCGAATGCATTCCGGCTGATAACGGCGCGAACCAGGCAAACCTGACCACAATTTTCATTTTTCCTCAGGTGACGATTGGTGTCACTTGCGGATTTGCTAGACTGTATGGCTGGGGTTGTTGGTTTATCCGGAGAGAATTCGATGACAAATGAAAACGCTGAAGACCACCTCGCAGCAGAAGATTTTGCGCAGCAATATGCTTTGACTGAAGATGGGCTGCTGAAAGTCTACAGTGTCGGCCCTGTCACGGTGCTGGGATTCTCCGGCAAGGACGTACCGTCCGAGTTTAATGTGGCCCACTACCGGGCCGCGATTTCTGACCTGCTCAAGATTAACAATTCGTCGGTCGTGGCGTTTGACCTGACCGGCGTACGGCTGGTGCCAAGTGGAATGCTGGGACTTTTGGTCTCACTGACTCGAATTCCCAGCCACCCATTGACCGTCCAGATATTCAATCCCAGTGCGGATATTCGCGAAGTGCTCGCGATTACAAAACTCAACCGCATGATTGAAATTCGCGAAGTCCATGTCGAAGGAAGCCCATAAATCCAGCACGTCACGGTATCCTTCACGTTGGTGCGACGTTCGGCTACACTACTTCACTTCCGGGTTTCGCCGGTTAGAATCCGCGATTGCGGTCTCACTGGCCACGGATTCTGGACTGCCTTGAGAAGGGCGGCGAAAACTGAACGTTAGCGGTTGTGCATTGAGTCATGATTGTAAGTAAGAACTGGCTGGCAGAATACGTGTCGTTGCCAATGAGTGTTGCAGAATTGACACATCGGCTGACAATGTCGGGGCTCAATCTGGAAGAGTTCCACGATGTTACGGCAGGCATCTCAAAGCCTGACGTGGCGATTGATCTCGAAGTCACCAGCAACCGACCCGACTGCCTCGGACATCTCGGGGTCGCACGTGAAGTGTCGGTACTCTTCGGAAAGCCGCTCACCATTCCTCCGGCAGCGGTGACAGAATCCGGACCGACCGCCAGCACCGTCGCCTCAATTGCAATCGAGTGCCCGGACCTGTGCCCTGAGTATCATGGGCGTGTGATTCGCGGAGTCAAAATTGGTCAGAGTCCCGCGTGGCTGAAGGATCGGCTGGCAGCCGTCGGCATCAATTCGGTCAACAACGTCGTCGATATCACAAACTTTGTGATGCTGGAATGCGGACAGCCGCTGCACGCCTTCGACCTCGATCGCCTGCACGGACAGAAAATCGTTGTCCGCCGCGCGAAGAAGGGTGAGACAATCACGGCGATTGATCAGCGTCCGTATGCATTGACGGAAGAGATGTGTGTGATTGCCGACGCTGATCGGCCAGTGGCAGTCGCAGGCGTGATGGGCGGATTTGACACGGAGATTTCAGAGACCACAGCAAATGTCCTGATCGAAGCGGCGTCATTCGCGTCGCTGTCAGTTCGTGCGACGGCGCGATCATTAAAGCTGCATAGTCCTTCATCGTATCGCTTTGAGCGAAAAGTCGATCGACAGTGGCTCGACTGGGCATCACGGCGTTGCTGCGAACTGATTCAAAAGGTCGCGGGCGGCACGCTGCTGCAGGGTTCGGTTGTCGCCGGACAATCAGTGCCTGCAAAGCGAGATTCTGTCACTCTCCGCTTCGCTCAAATATCGAGACTACTGGGAATTGAGATTGCGGTCGATGAATGTGTTGACATTTTAACGCGACTGGGATTGGCGTGCCTTGAACGCAGCGCGAACTCAGCGACCTTCGAACCACCGAGCTGGCGTCCTGACTTGCTGCGGGAGTGTGATCTGATCGAAGAAGTTGCCCGCATTCACGGTTACGAACACATCCCGATCGACGCCGCCTTGCCGGTCGTGGCGACAGCCCGAACTCTGCGTGAACGTGTGATCGATACGGTTCGGATGCAACTTGCCGCCAGCGGACTTTCAGAAGCCCTGACGATGTCGTTTGTCAGCGCGCAACAGCGGCAACTGCTCCGGCCACACGGAGAGCTTCATCCGGTGGCCGTGAGTCATTCCAGCCGCAGTCAGGAAGACCAATTGCGACAGAGCCTGATTCCCAGCCTGCTCTCCTGCCGTCGCCAGAACGAACGTCACGGTTGTGCGAACGCGGAATTGTTTGAAGTGGCTCGTGTGTACCTGACGGCTGGACTGGGACAGCCTGAACATCAGGCCGAACCATTGACCATCGGCATTGTTTCCGGACGTCCGTTCGCTCAACTCCTGGGCGTGGTTGAATCGCTGGCGGCGCGGCTGGCACCACACGCAGTCCTGACGACGGAGCCCGCATCGCATCCGGAATATGCGGCCGGTCGGGGCGCGGCTGTGAGTCTGAATGGAAAACTCTGGGGCTGGCTGGGCGAACTCAACCGCGACGTGCTGGATCGCAGCGACCTGCAGGACGCTGTTTGCGTGGCTGAGCTGCGAGTTCCCCTCATCGAAGAATTATTTGAAGCGAGACGTACTTACACTCCGTTGCCGCGCTTTCCATCGATTTCCCGAGATCTGAATTTCGTACTTCCGGAATCAGTTTCGTGGGCTCGGTTGTCGGAAGCTGTCTCGAGGTCTGCTGGCACACTTTTGCTGGGGACGTCGTTTGGTGGACAGTATCGCGGAAAACAAATCGATGTTGATCGGAAGTCGTATCTGATCACCTGCCGGTTTATGGCTTCCGACCGGACGTTAACGACTGAAGAAGTCGATTCGGTCGTGCAACAGATCATAGCCAGCTGTGAAACTCAATTGTCTGCGAAACTGCGAGCGTGATGCTGAATGAACCGAATGCTGCTCAAATCCAAAATCCATCGTGCGACTGTCACAGATGCCAGCCTGCACTACGCAGGCAGCATCACGCTGGACCCGTTGCTGATGGAAGCGACCGACATTGTCGAATGGGAGCAAGTTGATATCTACGACATCAACAACGGCAATCGCCTCACGACTTATGCCATTAGCGGTGAACGCGGCTCGGGCATTGTGTGCCTCAACGGTGCCGCCGCCCGACTTGTCCAGATCGGTGACCTTGTGATCATCTGCAGCTATGCACAGTACTCAGATGAAGAACGCCAACAGCACGTTCCCAGGATCGTGCTGGTCGATGTTAACAACCGCATCCCGCAGTGCTCAGCAAACCTTGAGAGTTGAATATTCCTGAGAAGATTTAGGACAACGCATCATTTTTAGGCCGACTCAATGTAGGCCGACTTCGCCGGAGTCGGCACAGCAGATTTCGGCGAAATCTGCTTACTTGTTTCGGTTGCGGGCGAAGCCCACGCTACGAATCAGAAAGGCGAATCCCAACGTGCAGACTATCCGAGTGATCGATTCTCATACAGGCGGCGAACCGACACGGATTATCGTCGAGGGCGGGCCGGAACTTGGCACAGGGCCATTCCGCGAACGGCTGAACAACTTCCGTGAGCGATTTGACGACATCCGCTCTGCGGTGATTAACGAGCCGCGCGGTTCTGATGTGCTCGTGGGCGGATTGTTATGCAAGCCAACAGACCCCACGTGCGCGGCTGGTATTATTTTCTTTAACAACACCGGCTATCTGCACATGTGTGGTCATGGCACCATCGGACTCATGGTCACACTGCACTGGATGAAACAGCTTGGACCAGGTTCGCATCGCATTGAAACGCCGGTAGGTGTTGTCACGGCGACGCTGCTGGATGATCATCGAGTTTCTGTTCAAAACGTGTCATCGTATCGCAGCCGAAAGTCCGTCGCGGTCGATGTGCCCGGATACGGATCGGTCACCGGCGACATTTCGTGGGGCGGTAACTGGTTTTTCCTCGTCAGTGATCATGGTCAGGATCTGCAACTGGCAAAGTGGAAAGAGCTGTCTGAATTTACACTAAAGATTCGCGAAGCTCTGTCTCAAAACGGCATCACAGGAGCGGATGGCGGGGAAATCGATCACATCGAGTTGTTTGGCCCATCGATTCATGGAAATTCCGATAGTCGCAACTTTGTCATGTGTCCGGGTGGCGCCTATGATCGTTCACCGTGCGGCACGGGGACCAGTGCGAAGCTGGCGTGTCTTGCGGCGGATGGAAAGCTGGCGGCTGGTGCCGTGTGGCGTCAGGAAAGTATTGTCGGCAGCATTTTTGAAGGCAGCTGGCTGCCGGATGAGAATTCTGCTCACAAAGATGCCATCATTCCGACAATCACGGGCTCGGCATGGATCACCGGAGAATCGTCGCTGATTCTGCAGGCTTCTGATCCGTTCCGCGCCGGTATTCGATCCTGAACCAAAAATGAAGTAGGCGTTCAGCCTGCAAGTTGAAATGAACCATGGCACATAAAACGCCTCGTACAGTCGTCATCGGTGGTGGAGTTATCGGCGGATTCTCCGCATGGTATCTGCGACAGACCGGACGCGACGTCACGCTCATTGACAAAGGCCGTTTTGGCAAAGCGTGTTCGCATGGCAACTGCGGCTACGTCAGCCCCAGTCATGTGATTCCTCTGGCGCGTCCCGGCCAGATCGGCAAAGGTATCAAGGGGATGCTCAGCCGACAGACGGCGTTGCGGATCGAACCAAAGAAAATCCTGAGTCTGTGGCCGTGGCTGCTGAAGTTTGCCGGTCGCTGCAACGAACGTGACATGATGCAGGCCGGGCTGGCCTGTCATCCACTGCTGCAGTCTTCTGCAGCGCTGTATCGTGAGCTGATTGCGACCCACAACATGCAGGTCGAATGGCACACGGATGGCCTGCTGTTTGTCTATCGCGACCAGCACGAATTCGATGCGTATGCAAAGACGGACGAATGGCTGCGTAAACATTTTCAAATGTCCGCCGAACCACTGGCCGGTGCTGCGCTGACCAACCTTGAGCCAGCTCTGAAGTCCGGTCTGGCCGGTGCATGGTTATATCGCTGCGATGCTCATCTGCGCCCGGACAAGCTGATGCTGGAACTGCGACGTTTGCTCGACGAAAGCGGCGTGCGCGTGATTGAGAACTGCGAAATGAAGAGCCTGAAAAGTTCCGGCAATCAGGCCACCGCAGTCGAAACGAGTCATGCGGAACTGGAAGCCGATGAAGTGCTGGTCGCGACCGGTTCGTGGACGCCGCTGTTGAAAGAATCACTGGGCGTTAAGCTGCCGATCCAGCCAGGCAAGGGTTATTCGATCACGATGGCGCGTCCGAAAATCTGTCCAAAATATCCGATGATTCTGGAAGAGTGTCATGTTGCCATCACCCCATTCGACAAAGGCTATCGTGTCGGAAGCACCATGGAATTCGCAGGCTACGACACAACGCTGAATCAGCAGCGTCTGAACTACCTCCGATCCGGGGCGGCTGAATATCTGATTGAACCGACCGCTGATCCTGTCGAAGAAGAATGGTACGGCTGGCGTCCGATGACGACCGACGGTATTCCTTTCATCGACCGATCACCGCGATTCAAAAATGTCTGGGTCGCCGCTGGACACAGTATGCTGGGCATTTCAATGGGCACCGGCACGGGCAAGCTGGTGGCTGAAATGATCAGCGGTCAAAAGCCACACATCGACCTGCAGGCATATCGCATTCAGCGATAAGCTTCCAGCTGATCGATGAATTCCGGCGTCAATCCGGCCGCCAGGCGAGCTTCGCGCTGGAACAAATCTCCGCGTGCTTTGGAAGGGCGAATCGGCCAGTGGAGTGCGCCGGTCCATGCATCCCAGTCGGAAAGACCGGCTGGTTTTAATCGTCGCAGCCAGTTCAGGCCGAATTCGACGTGTCGAATTTCGTCTTTATGGATGGCGCGCATGATCGCGGCACTGCGGCGATCTCCGGCAGCGCGAAAGTACTGTTCAAATTCGGCCGTGTGATCAAGATTCGCGCCTTCGAATACCAACGGCAGGCCAGCGACATATTCCAGCGTCGTGCTGTAGTCCTGCGCCTTCTTCCAGATCCATCCGTTGACCGGAAAGTCGCCAAAACGGATTCCGAGTTCTTCGCAGCGCTGAACATGCATTCGCGTATGACGCTGCTCATCGAACATCACGTGCGCTAGTCCCATGCGAAAGTCTGCCGGAGCATCGGGAAATGCCAGCAGCACCATTGCCATGACTTCCAGTGCCTGCAATTCATGATTGGCCATCACATGATGTGCGATGGCACGCTTTCGGACATCCTTCAATGCATCCGACTTGGGCATGGCGGGTGCCTGCTTGCGCTCGGCAAACTGCAGATTCGCGGGCCGCGTCGGCTGCGTGACTCGAACCGCATCGCCCGGCGCGGCATCAGTCAACGATTCGGCGATCCGCGTAATTTTGATGGTCAGTTCATCTGAACCGAGGACTTGTTCAGCGAATGCGCGAAGTTCCATGACTTGTTGTCCGTTCAGTTCGTCCGCGCCGTCAGAATGGCAAGGCACGCGGCGGCAGCGGTCGCGACATTGAGCGACGGGATCGGGCCAAGTGGAGGCAACGACGCCAGCTGGTCGCATCGTTCGCGGGTCAGCCGACGCAGACCGGTGCCTTCATTGCCCAGCACCAGCATCCAGTTACGATCACGCTGCACGGCATGGATTGTTGAGTCGGCTCGTTCACACGTTCCGAGGACCCAGATCTGATTCTGCTGAGCCTTCTCGATCGCCTGCGCCAGATTTGCGATGACCGCGAACGGAACGTGTTCGGCTCCTCCGGCAGACACATCACAGACTGTCGCATTGACCGAAGCACTGCGATCTTTGGTGAGCACGATGCCGCGGACGCCGAAGAATCCTGCCAGGCGAAAAATGGCACCCAGGTTCTGAGGATCCTGCACCTGATCCAACGCCAGCCATAATCCGGTAGTGGCCTCATCCGTATTCCAGAGGAATTCCAGGGGAATCGGCGACGGTGGTTCGACAGTCGCTGAACCGGCCCCCGTGCGTTCTGTTTCGCGTCCGCCTTTCTGGCCGCCCTTTTGCCCTCGGTGATCGCGCTGCTCCGGTTCGCCGACACGCACCGGAACGCCGTTTTCCTGTGCGAGTTTCACGACCGAATCCCACGGTTCGCCGGGGTTCTCAGAATGGACAGTGACGAGTTTCACAGCTTTCGGTCGCGCTTCGAGCGCGGCTTTAATACTATGGGGATTGCGGAGTTCCAGCATGAAGTGGCTTGCAGAATCGGGACAGGAGGCCGTTGGGGTCGAAAGTCAAACAGTCGAAGTCACGAAGAGTACCGAGAAACACTCCGGTGTGCCACTTGCTGTGAAGCGATGCCACGATGGGCAACGGCCTGCGCTTTGTATTTCAAATTTCAAATTTCAAATACGAACAATTACGGCCCGCTGGGTACGAGGTTAAACGAGTCAGTGCCAACCGAGCGACGTATCACTGGCTTTGCCTCCGTGTCTGGCGCGAGCCGACGGAGCGGTTCGCCTGCGCAGGTCCGCCGCTCAGTCGGCGGACATCTGTCGCTGTGCCAGAATCGTCTCACGAATACAAAACTCTTAGCATTTACGGAGTGAGGCGCATGTGCGTTGATGGCGCAGGGGCGTCAGGAAATGATGAATCACTCACGACGATTTGTTGAACGCCGAACTGGTGTCCAACGTGTAGTCTTCGCGGAAAACTTTGTCGAAGTCGTAGACGCCGAAGAAGTCGGACAGGTGATCGTGAGGAGTGCGGCACATTTCCCCGGCATCGATCAATTCGAAAACAATGTGACCAAAGTCGTCGGTTGATGTGACACCCCAGTGCCTCAAGACTGTGATACTGAGCATTCCAAAATTCTGCAATGCCAGTTTTCGCAGTCCGTCGAGCAACTCCGGTCCGCTGATGTGACTGGAAATTACAGGCTTGCGATCACGACGCAATTGTTCCTGCGTAAACTTTAATGCGGAGTATACGAATTTGAATGCGTTGGGGTGGTAAGTACTTGTTCGGGTCTGGCTGGCGGTTGAGCCCATTCGAAACGTCCTGAGAGGCAAAGGTGCCGAAAATCATCGTTTCTTAACAGTTGACCGTGAGTCTAAAGCATTTGCCTCACAGTTAAAAGAGCCTATTACAAATTTTAATCACTGTCAGTATCATCTGTCTGTCGCGTTGTTCCGCCTCGTGATATGACTGTGACGATATCGTTTTCTGCGGTCATCACACGTCGGCCATCCTGAAAGACGACAACGAGTTTGCGGGCCAGCAGTTCCTGCGCGATAACTCTTCCCTGGCCATTCTTAGTGATCACCATGGCACCGATGGGGGGCAGTTCGCGGCGATGCTGTTCGTAAGTGTCGTATTCATACCGAAGACAGCATTTCAGACGCCCGCACCGACCTGAAATCTTATTCGGGTCCAGGGTCGCTTTCTGCAGTTTCGCCATTTTCATCGAGACAGCTGGCATTTCCTGCAGGTGGGTGTTGCAGCACAGTGGTTTTCCACAGTCGCCGTAATCGGCCAGCAGCTTGGCTTCGTCGCGAATCCCGATCTGTCGCATTTCAATCCGCATATTGAATTGTCGCGCCATGTCTTTGACAAGTTCGCGAAAATCGATGCGGCCTTCCGACAGATAATACAGGATTAATCGTTCGCCGCCAAGAATCTGTTCGATGTCAATGAGCTGCATCTGGACGAGTCGTTCAGAAATCATCGCAGCAGCCTGCGTGAAATACTGCTTTTCGCGTTCAGCGGTTTCAGACCGAGTGCGGCGATCTTCACTGGTCGTGATCCGCAGGATACGTCCGGAATTCGAACGAGTGTTCCCGAGATACCCGCTCGTGCGTTCCGTCGCCGGACAAAGCACGGTCCCCCATTCGACACCTCGGTCAGAACGCACGACCACTTCCTCATTGCGCCGAAACACTGTCCCTCGACGCGTTTCAAAATCGCCGAGCAGTCGCATCGCACCGTATCGGACGACAAATCGCTGCGGTTGTTGTTCCTGAATGTTGTCTTCCACGGATTCCTCTGCCTTAATTCTCTGAAACTGCAAACCTTGACGCCGGCTTGGCCCGCAACCCAATTAGCCGCAGGGCGCTAGCGGTCTGTTGACTTCATCGTTTAACGGCAAGCCGCAGGCGTCGGCGTTCATGGTAACAGACGCCTGCGGCTTGCCGTTAAACGAAAACCTGATCCGAGTGACTAATTCAACACCCCGCTGGCCCCGGTTTGTAGTGCAGGAACCGGGGCTAGCACGCTGCGGCTAATGAACAGGAATCTTCTCACGACAACAAATCCTTGAACGTTTGCTGAACAGGGACTATAGCGTGCAGGTCCGGAATTCAAAAGCCACGCCGGATGCTCATCCTGCCTCAGTTCCCACTTTGCCCCGGAGAGCCTGCAGGACTACTCGACTCAGAGAGTCAAGCTACGGCTACGGTGAAGGGCCCCCACGCAGTTGAATCCAAACCGTTCGTCACGTACGCTGCGGAGTTGACATTGTGTCGATGTCGATCGTGATGCGGGTTGTCCTTCAATTTCCACCTCGTAACGGATAGGCCGATTTCGAACGTTTCGAACCGGCAGGTGCTTCATGATTCTGAGCGGCAGTGAAATTAAGACTCGACTGGGTGGCGACATCGGGATTGAGCCGTTTAATGATGATCAACTGAATCCCAACAGCTACAACCTGCGGCTGCACGATGAATTACTCGTGTACGAAGAAATCGTACTCGATATGAAGCGCCCCAATCGCTATCGCCGCATTACGATTCCTCCCGAAGGGCTTGTCCTGGAACCCAATCAGATGTATCTGGGTCGCACATTGGAATACACCGAAACACGGAACCTGGTGCCGATGCTCGAAGGTCGATCGTCGATCGGTCGGCTGGGGATGTTTGTGCATATCACGGCAGGTTTCGGCGACGTCGGATTCTGCGGATTCTGGACGTTGGAAATGCTGGCCGTGCAGCCCGTTCGAATTTATGCCGGGGTTCAGGTCTGCCAGATCTTCTATCACACCGTGGAAGGTGCGATCTCAGAGTACACGGCTGGCAAGTATCAGCGTAACTCCGACATTCAGCCCAGCCTGTTGTATCGCGAATTGTCAGCCCGCGATGAACGCCAGCGCAAGTTGGATTTCGGAAACGGCGAAAAGCCGTAGGACAAGTCTCCAGACTTGTGATTGTTACAGTCCCGTTGGCTGAACGAGTCTGGAGACTCGTTCTACGAAAAGCAGCACCGAACGACGATGACGCTCTCTTCCACTCATGACCTTATTATTCAGCTGACCTCCGGCGAACTCTCCGCACGGCAGCTCACGCAGTCGTGCCTTGATCGCATTGCGGCGCTGAACGGTACATTGAACGCTTTTATCTTCGTCGATGCTGATGGCGCGTTGCAGCAGGCCGACGACATTGATCGGCGACGAATGGCGGGAGAGCCCGTTGGACGCCTGGCAGGTCTGCCGATCGGCATCAAGGATAATATCTGTCAGAAAGATCTTCCGACCACGTGCGGCAGTCGGATGTTACAGAACTTTCGGCCTCCGTATGACGCCCATGTGGTGGCACGACTGCGGGCGGAAGATGCGGTCATCGTTGGGAAGACGAATCCGGATGAATTCGCGATGGGGTCATCGACGGAAACATCCATCTTCGGACCGACGCGCAATCCGTGGGATCAAATGCGGTCTGCCGGAGGTTCCAGCGGCGGATCGGCAGTTGCGGTTGCGGCGGGACTCATCCCCCTGGCACTTGGATCGGACACCGGCGGGTCGATTCGGCAACCGGCCAGTTTCTGCGGCGTCGTTGGCATGAAGCCCACTTTTGGTCGTGTTTCCAGATACGGTCTGATCGCCTATGCCAGTTCTCTGGATCAGATCGGTCCACTGGCACGCGACGTCTCCGGGGCCGCGCTGTTGCTGGAATGTATCGCCGGACACGATCGCCGCGACTCGACATCGCTGGATGTTGAAACACCTGCGTGGACATCGACTCTTGATCAGCCACTCAAAGGTGTGCGGATCGGGATCGCAGATGAGTATTTCGCGGAAGGACTGGATTCGGAAGTTGAACAGCGCGTGCGGGACGCCTTACGAGTTTTCGAATCCGCAGGTGCCACAGTTCATTCCGTTTCACTGCCGCACTCAAAGTACGCTGTGGCCACGTATTATCTGATTGCGTGCAGCGAGGCCTCAAGCAATCTCGCCCGGTTCGACGGGATCCACTACGGCCATCGTGCGGGCAAGTTTGATGATCTGGTGGATTTGTATTGCCAAAGTCGGGGCGAAGGTTTTGGTGCAGAAGTCAAACGCCGCATCATGCTGGGGACGTATGCGTTGTCGGCGGGCTACTACGATGCGTTCTATCTGAAGGCATTGAAAGTTCGTCGTCTCATCGCCGACGACTTTGCTGCTGCATTCAAAACGGTCGATGTGATCGCAGGCCCCGTCGCTCCGACACCCGCATTCCGCCTGGGTGAGAAGCTTGACGATCCGCTCGCGATGTACCTTGGCGACATTTACACGATCAGTACAAACCTCGCCGGTCTGCCCGGGATCTCGGTGCCCTGCGGACTGACGGCGAACAAACTTCCCGTCGGCCTTCAGTTGCAGTCCCCGGCGCTCAACGAAGCGCGACTTTTGCAGGTTGCTCATCAATACCAGCTGCTGACAACGTGGCATCTGGAAACCCCGATAACTTTGATCGCAACCTGAATCAGCCGCAGTGCGTTAGCACCCGGTTTTCCAAGTATTTTTGAGCAAACCGGACGCTAATGCGTTCCGGCCGATAGACAGAAGAAATCGAGAACCCGGAGAATTCCCGTGAGTGCTGAACTGAAATCCCGGTCGTGCATGGGGCGATTGCTCCTCCTGGCAATCCTCGTCAGCCACGCGACAAAATGTGGCGCGCAAACAGCGCCGGAAGATACGGATCGTGACACAGAACAAGCTCAGCGGGCGCTTGCCGACCGGGTTCTCAAATCGCTGGTCGTCGTCCGGGCCACAAATCGCTCAGGTGATGAGTCGGGTTTCGGCGCTGGCTTTGCCGTCGATCAGCCCGGACTCATTGCCACCGCGAGGCACGTGATCGGCGATGGCCGCGACTTTGTGGTTGAACTGCCCGATGGCAGTACTGCCCCTGTCGTGGAGGTCTTTGCGTCGTCCAGTCAGCTGGATCTGGCCATTATTCGAATCGACAATACATCCCTGCAACCGTTGCAGCTTGCTCTCGAAGACACCGTTGAGAAAAGCCTCCTGGTTGCGTTAGGACACCCGCGAGGCAAACGCAATCAGATGGCCAGCGGTTCGTATTCCGGCGTCTATGAGATGGACGGGATTGGCATGCTGGAACTGGCGATGCCCATCGAACCTGGCAACAGCGGCGGTCCCGTGCTCACGACGGACGGTCAGGTTGTCGGATTGGTCACAATGAAATCGACTGTGCAGGACAGCGTCGGCTACGCGCTGCCTGCAAAGCTCATTCGGCAACTGATCGACAAACCAAACCCCGTGCCGTTGGCCCGCTGGAAAACGATCGGCGCGCTGGATGCTCGTCTCTGGACGCCTGTGTTCGGGGCGGAATGGAAACAGCGCTCTGCCAGAATTATTGTCAACGGTGCAGGTACGTCGTTCGGCGGTCGAACCCTGTGCGTGCGAAAAAGCCCGCGTCCGGAGTTTCCATTTGATCTGAAAGTTGACGTGAAGCTCGGCGACGAAGAAGGCGCAGCAGGGCTGATCTTTCATTCCGACGGCGGTGATCGACACTACGGCTTCTATCCCAGCGCCGGCAACATGCGGCTTACGCATTTCGATGGCCCCGATGTCGGCTCATGGACGATTCTGCACAACGAACCACATGCTGCGTATCGACCGCAGGACTGGAACACACTCATCGTGCGAATCCACGAGAATCATTTTGAATGTTTTCTGAATGGCAGAAAAGTCATCGAATCTCGCGACAACGCGCTTCCGCATGGCTCCATCGGACTGGCGGCCTTTCGAGGCACGCCGGCAGAGTTTCGCCGATTTCAGACCGGAGCAGACCTGCTGCCGAAACCGCCGTCCGATGACGCTCAACGTGCCATCGCCGACGTCGTTTCCAGCATCAGTCCGAATCATCCGTCCGGCGCTGACGCGGTGACGAAGCTCTTGCCATTCAGTGAACAGGCGGAAACAGGGTTATCTGCAGAAGCCGACCGCATGGAGAAGAAAGTCCGACAATTGCGACAACTGGGGGTTGAAGTTCATGAATCCGCGATCCGTGCCGAGCTTGCCAATTTACCAGGTATCGCTGGCACCGGGGATGCAGATGCCCCGCCAGACACGCACTACGCCTCATTGCTGCGAGCGGCGTTGTTGATCGCGCGCATGGATAATCCGGATGTGGATGTGGAGACGTACATCGGGCGCGTCCAGCAGATGGCAGCTGACGTTCGTGAGTCGTTACCGAACGATGCCGATGAGGCCACGCGACTGGCGGCGATGGATCGATATCTGTTCGAAGAACTGGGAATCCGCGGAAGTCGATTTGAATACTACACTCGCGCCAACAGTTACATCAATGAAGTGATTGAAGACCGTGAAGGAATTCCGATTACGCTCGCCGTACTTTACATCGAGATCGCTCGTCAATTGAATCTCAACATGCAGGGCATCGGCTTGCCGGGACACTTCGTCGTGCAGTTCACTCCGGTCGCGACGCCGACGGATTCACAGATGATCGATCCGTTCGAACAGGGAAAGCGACTTTCAGAGGAGGATGTGGTGACCAGACTGACAGAAGCTCGTTTTCCGAATCTGCCTCAGTTCCGAGTCCCTCAAACGTCGGCGCAGATCTGCGAACGCATGATCGGCAACCTGCTGGGTCTGGCAGAAAGCGAAAAAGACGACGCAGCGGTTCTACGCTATCTTGAGACACTGGTGATGCTTGTTCCTGCGAGTCCCGAGTATCGCGCGAAGCGGCTGGAAATGCGGGCTCGCACCGGGCGACTGACAAACGCCCTTGACGACGCAAACTGGTTCCTCGAACATCAACCTGACGGCATTGACCTGGAACGGCTTCGCGAACTGCGAACGACGCTGGAATCAGAACTGGCCCGTCAACAGGCAGAAGATGCCGGTGCAGATTAACGCGACAGATCGGGTCAATCCGCTGATTTGCACAACCAATGGCATCGAACTGAGTGTATTTCAGTGAGCGGCACGGCGCTAGCCGCCGGTGTTTTGCTGCATTTGCAGGAACAGTGACCGGTGGCTAGCGCCATTCCGCTCATTAAGTCCACGCCATTGCGAGGTTGCAGATGGCAGAACGGGCCCAGCCCCGAAATCTGCCGAATCCGGCTCCTAAGGACTGGCGGAGAAATAACTGTCGTCTTCCGGGCGTGGGGCACGTTTGTAACGTGCCCGGCGCGATGGAATCGTGCCCCACTTAATTCTGCCGCAGTCCTAATCCCAATAATCCGAGTGTGCCGGCGGACGATTGGTTGGATCAACTTTGTCGGATATGACGATTATCTGACCATCCATGTATCACTTTCCCGAACACTCTGAACAACCGTCGAATACGGCTCGGACGAGCGGCGTTGGCAGGTTGATGCGTGGGTTCCGGCAAGACGGCAGAGCATTCCGCTGCCTGAGTGTGGTCACGTTGATCACCGCCTGTGCGACGCTGAATCTGATGCCGGAATCCCTTCTCCAGGCCGCCCCAACGGTATCCGATCCCGCTGACAGTTCCGGAATGATGATTGTGCCGCGCGGCGCGGACCAGGTACAGGCCGAAACGATTCCAGTGGGGCAAACGATTCCAGTGGGGCAGGCACCGGTCGTTCGGGCACCGGTCGTTCGTCAGGCATTGTTGAAATCTGGCGGCCGTCATTGCGGCCCTGATACTCCTGTTTCTGCCCAGCCATGGGGTGTCCTGCAACGGCCGGTTCTCCAGGTATCGGCGGGTGATCGATCTGAAAAACAGTCAGCTCCGGTAACGCATTCAACCGGACATCAGCCGGAAATCGTCGCGCCGCATCCAGGTGCTCACTACTCTGGCGATCGACATGCTGGTCCGCCGCCGCAGGCTGGTTATGCACCGGAAACATCCGGCTTTCGAGCCACGGTGGAGTACGACGCCCCGGCGTGGATGGGACCGTATTATGGTCGCACGGGGAAAATGCCACAGGGCATTGAAGATTCACCCACATTGACGCCGTCTGTGGAGTTGCCGGCCGACTTCGTCGCCTGGTGGGATCCGATGATACGTCAGAGTGCAGGGCTGGCGTCAGGAACTTTTCCTGTCGAAGTCGCCACACTGGTTCAACAGGCCCTGGCTCACTCACCGCAGGTCCAGGTGCTGCAGGCCGATCCGGAAGTGCAATACACGATCGTGCATCAGGAAACAGCAGCATTCGACTGGCGTACGTTCCTTGATACAGAGTACAGCGACCTCAACGACCCGGTCGGCAACACACTGACGACTGGAAACAGTGCCAGCCGCTTTTTGGACAACAAGGTCAATTCGCTGGGAGGCCTCAGACGTCGCACCGAATCCGGCGGCGAATTTCAGATCGGCCAGGCGATTGGTCACCAGTACAACAATTCGATCTTTCTGCAACCCAATGCGCAGTCCACGACACGCCTGGAACTCAGCTTCCGGCAGCCACTGATGAGCAAGGCTGGAACAGTCTATAACCAGCATCAGATTGTGCTGGCGGGCATCAGTTCCAACGTGGTCAGTGATGAAACTTTACAGGAACTTCAGACACACCTCTTTGGCGTGGCTGAAGCTTACTGGCGTCTTTATCGGGCTCGGGCCGAGTATTTCCAGCGTCAGAAACTGCTCGTGTCCGCTCAGCGCGTCCTGCAGACCCTTGCTGGACGAAATCAGGTTACGACTGAGACAGAAATAGGTGGGACACGATTCCATCGTGCCGGGCACTTTGAAAACGTGCCCGACGTCCGGAAGACGACAGTTATTTCTGCGTCGGTCCTTAACACAATTCCGCGTCAGATTCTGCGGGCGCGGGCCGCCGTGGCGCGAGCGGAATCACGCATGCAGCGGGCGGTAACGGATATTCGAAATGCAGAATCCCGCCTGCGACTTCTGGTGAATGATCCGTCGATGTTGAACAGCGGCCCGCTGGAATTCACTCCGTCCGAGTCACCAGCTTCAATGCCGTCACCCGCAGGATTGCGGGATTCACTGGAAACAGCTCTTGTGAATCGTCCCGATATTTCACGAGCCATTCGTCAGATGAGAGCATCCAGCGTCCGCATCGGTGTCAGTAAAAGCGAACTACTGCCGCGTCTGGACTTTCTGGTCACTTCTTACGTGGCAGGGTTGGACAACGACGATCAGATTGGAGGCTCGATTGTTGACCAGTTTTCATCTGGCCGTCCGGGGTATACCCTGGGTCTTGAATTCGAAGTGCCTCTGGGAAACCGGGCCGCAAGGGCGAAGATGGAACAAAGACAATGGGAACTCAAGCGGGCGATCGCGGCATTTCGTGTGACCGTGGAGACTTCATTGACGGAAGTAGAAATTTCAAACCGCGAAGTCGATACGGCGTACCGCGATATGCTGGGCAAATATCAGGCGATGGTTGCCGCACAGCACGAAGTCACTTTCCTGCAGGATCAATTCAGTTTGTTGCCGATGATCGAAGATTCCACGATGTTGCTGCTGGAAGACCTGCTCGACGGATACGAACGCCTCGCCGACGAAGAATCGGCCTTTGTCACGGCTCAGACCAGTTATGCTCTCTCGATCATCCAGCTGCGGCGCGCGACGGGAACGCTGATGCGATCGCGTCACGAGGCCCCGGACATCGATCCGGAGGAATCCGAATGGATGACGGCCCGCGCCGAACAGACGGCTGCAGAGCTCGCAGAACGAACAACTCGCCCTGTCAGTTTCCGGACACCGGAAATTGCTCACGCACAAGATCATCCACCTGCAGCGTTGTCACAACCTCCTGCGGCACCTCCGGGAGAAGCCAATTCGGTGCATGAGCCGAATCAACCGGCAACGGCCAGACTCAATCCTGATCGACCCGTCTCGTTTGGCGGACATTCATTTGGAAAATGACCGTCTCGGCTCAGAGAGTCAAGCTACTATGTCCGAATACACTTTGACACCAGATCGCCATCAAGGCCAGTCGGCAGCGTCCAGGAAATTTGCACGCGCGACTTCAGCACAACTCATTTCCCATGTGCGGGCTTTGGCGGAATCACTGCATTCACAGTCCGACGCACAACTGCGGCATGAAGCGCGTCTCGTCCGCCGCGAAATGGCCCGCACACAATCAACAACCGAACCGCATCTGCTCATTGCAGGACTGGCGCTGGCAACTGCAGCCCTGCGGCGTACGGTCAACGTGGCCCTCTACGACGTGCAGTTGCTCGCTGCGATGACCATGTCGCGTCGCTGGATCGCACAAATGCAGACAGGAGAAGGAAAGACGTTCGCAGCGCTGGCGGCTGCGCTGCACTTGTCACTCACGGGACGCGGTGTGCATGTGATTGCTCCGAACACCTGCCTTGCGGAACGAGACTATCAACTTGCCGCAAAGGTGGCTGCGCCCCTGGGAATTTCCGTAGCTCTTCTGACAGAACGAGTGGACGCCGCGGAGAAGACTTCGGCGTATGACGCCGACGTGACGTACGGCAGTGTACAGGAATTCGGTCTCGACTATCTCCGCGATCAGTTGACCCTGCGAGAAAAGCTCCGGCAGGGATCGGCTGCACGGCTGTTGAGCAATCCGAGGCAGGACGCCACATTGCGTCGGACGACGTTGCAGCGCGGGTTGGCGTATGCGGTGGTCGATGAAGCGGACAGCGTTCTGATTGACGGCGCAGGCTCGCCGCTGGTCCTCAGCTTCGGTTCCCACGACCGCGCGCCGGATGCGGATGCACACTTGACTGCGAAATCACTGACGGAAGTATTGCGGCCTGATGTGGAATTCGTGCTGGAACCGTCCGGTGGTCGAGTTGCATTGACGGAAGCCGGTGTGCAGCGCTGTCATGCGGATGATGTGGCAATTCCGACGCTGCAACTTGCGCGGCCATGGTCGGTGTACGTGCAACAGGCACTGCGTGCCAGATACTTATTTCGACGCGGTGTCCATTATGTTATTCAAAACGATGAAGTACGCATTGTCGATGAAATCGGCGACCCGGTCTTTGAAGATTGTGCGTGGCAGGACGGCTTGACACAGGCGATTGAGGCGTCACAGGACCTGCCGATCACAGCCGGAAAACATGCCGTCGCGCAGGTGACGAGGCAGAGGTTTTTCAGACTCTATGAACATCTTTCAGGCATCACTGCGACAGCCATCGGCTGCGAAAGTGAATTCAACGACGTCTACGATCTGACGGTCGCAGATATTCCGCTGCGCATGCCGTCGCAGCGTGTCGTTCTGCCGACGCGATTCTTCGTGAACAACACGGCAAAGTACCACGCGATCACATCAGACATCGTGCTGGTGCAACAGCTCGGTCGCGCCGCCCTGATCGGAACGCGATCAATTTCCGACAGTGATGCGCTGGCAGCAAAGCTGGCTTCACACAACATCGAGTGCCAACTGCTGTCTGGACTGCACGACGCTGCTGAGGCCGATCTCATCAGTCGTGCCGGACACCCACGAAGCGTTACCATCGCGACGAATCTCGCAGGACGCGGGACGGACATTCACCTGCATCCTGAAGTGCGGGCCAATGGCGGCCTGCATGTGATTGTCGCTGAGTGCCGGACGTCGTCACGCATGGATCGACAGTTGATCGGACGCTGTGCTCGTCAAGGGGACCCAGGCTCGGCTCAGGCTTACACGTCTGCAGACGACAGTCTGATTGCTCTGCACGGCCCGTGGCTGATGGAAGAGTTGCATCGTGAAGCGGATGCAAATGGCGAAGTCGATGCGGATTTTTCTTCGCAATTGAAACGCATTCAGGCGGCGGCGGAGCGACAGCAGTCTGCTTCCCGCTGCAACATGCTCCGCCACGACAACGCCTTCAATTCACTGCTGAAGAGTGCAAAGTAGGGCACAGGAAATCCTGGTCTTTTTGATTCTGCCCGAATCCCTCGGCCCGATGGCTTCATCTGGATGTGCATCATGGTTTCGCGGCAAATGGTTTTGCAGAACATTCTCCCAACAAGGCGAGCGGCAGAAATGAATTTACCGGTACGACGGACTTCCAGTCCGTCGTACAAATTGCGAATGGTAAGTTCTATCCTGCCGCTCGCCTAAGTACTCACTGCTGGCCGGTTTTGTTTCGGAAGTCGTACTCACCTTCTGCTTCCTGATGATCATTATGCGAGCAACCGACCGTCGGGCACCCGCAGGATTCGCTCCGATCGCGATTGGCCTTGGACTGACACGGATTCACCTGATAGGAATTCCGGTGACCAACTTGTCGGTCAACCCGGCCCGCAGCACAGGCCCGGCGATTTTTGTCGGTGGCTGGGCAATTTCACAATTGTGGTTGTTCTGGGTCGCACCGTTGATCGGTTCCGCTGCCGCTGGTCTTTTCTACTCGAACGTGTTTGCTGAAGATGGCGATCACAAGACGAAATGACGTCAGAACAGTCGAAGTGTCGTTGCCATGCGTCATCGCTTTTCTGCCGGAAAGGACTGCGTTTTGTAGGTCCTTTCTGCCGGAAAGGACTACGTTTGGATAGGTCCTTTCTGCCGGAAAGGACTTTCGCCGCAAGGCGAACCTGTGCGACGTGGTCTTGAAGATGTCAGGCTGATTCAGGTTGATCTCATCCGCTCGGGTCGCGGCGAGCCGCGAAGTCCTGCCGGGCAGGCAGGACCTACCTCAACTGCTGCCGGGCAGGCAGGAGTTGGAACTCTTAAAGAGCCTATTCACAGACAGTACACGACGTTATTCGCGCCGAATGAGCCGTCAGCCGCAGTCGTCGGCCTGCTTCTGATGCGCGTATCTGTTCCGGGCGCCGTCGGCTTCAAAAGTTAACTATACTGCACGCGGTCAGGAATGATGCCCTGCGTTATCAGCCGGAACGCGATAGCGTCCGGTTAGGTCCGCATGCTATGCAAGAACCGGGTGCTAACGCACTCCGGCTGATACCTCGTTCTCAGCCGCGTGCAGTATAATGCCACGGTTGCAAATAGCTGCGGGGGGGGTAGGATGCGCAGAGGAACCCGCGACTCTGCGCTCAATCCAGGAAATACTCTGCGCGGGTCTGAGTGAGGCATTTTCTGGCATTCGAAGTCGTGAGACTTCGGGTTGAATCATCGCGCGGCTCCGAATTCTCATGAATCCGGCTACGGCTCAAGTGCATCCCGCGCGACGTGACAGGTGAAAAGCAATGTGCTGTTCGCCTTCTGTCGTTACTCTGATCGGGAGTTTTTTATGAATCGTCGTTTCCTGTGGAAATCCGTTTTGGTCGTGATGCTGGCCGCCGGGCTCGGGCGCATGACCGCATCCTTCCAGATTCAGCAGCCCGTGAAGGCTGGGGTCCTTGCAGAACAGTCTGGTGCACACATCCCGGCTGAATTGTCAACCGAACCGAAATGCGTCGGCTGCTGCGAGGACAAATTGACGCAGTCTGACCTGCTCAAACTGGCGCAGCACAATCAATTTGTTTCCGCACAGGCAGCCACGGCCGGCAAAAAACCGAACATCCTCGTCCTCTGGGGCGACGACATCGGCGTCCACAACATCAGTGCCTACAATCATGGCATCATGGGGTATCGCACACCGAACATCGACAGGATCGCTAAAGAAGGTGCCCTGTTCACGGATGCCTACGCGCAACAAAGTTGCACCGCCGGTCGGGCTTCGTTCATCCTCGGACAGCACCCGTTCCGCACGGGCTTGTTGACCATCGGGATGCCAGGTAGCGATCAGGGAATTCCTGATTGGGCACCGACCATTGCCGACCTCATGAAGGAACAAGGTTACGCGACCGGGCAGTTCGGTAAGAACCACCTCGGCGATAAGGACAAACATCTGCCCACGATGCATGGGTTCGATGAGTTCTTCGGCAACCTTTACCATCTGAATGCCGAAGAAGAGCCGGAAACTTACTACTACCCGAAAGATCCGGAGTTCAAAAAGAAGTATGGTCCACGCGGCGTACTCCATTGCAAATCGGACGGTAAGGGTGGCCAGACCATCGAAGACACTGGCCCACTGACCAGAAAGCGTATGGAAACGATTGATGAAGAAGTCCACGCCAAGGCAATGGACTTCCTGGATCGCAACGCCAAAGCGAAGAAGCCATTCTTCATGTGGTACAACAGCACCCGCATGCACGTCTGGACGCATCTCAAGAAGGAGTCCGAAGGTGTCACGGGCATCGGCCTCTATCCCGATGGCATGGTGGAGCATGATGGCTTCGTCGGTCAAGTCCTGAAGAAGCTCGACGACTTGGGTTTGGCCGAAAACACCATCCTGGTCTACGGCACCGACAACGGCGCAGAAACGGCGTCGTGGCCTGATGGTGGAATCACTCCGTTCCACGGCGAAAAAGGGACCACTTGGGAAGGTGGCTTCCGCGTGCCAATGCTCGTTCGCTGGCCTGGCGTGATCAAACCCGGGACTCTCGTCAACGAGATCTTTTCGCAGGAAGACTGGCTGCCAACCTTTCTGGCTGCCGCTGGCGAACCCAACATCGTCGAAAAGCTGAAGGAAGGGTACAAGGCCAATGGCAAGACATTCAAGGTTCACGCCGACGGTTACAATTTTCTGCCCTATTTTAACGGCGACGTGAAAGACGGGCCGCGCGAACAGATCCTTTACTTCGGTGCTGGCGGTGAGTTGAACGCAGTCCGCTGGAATGACTGGAAAGTTCATTTCGCCGTTGTGAATGGGAACATCGCGACCGCCACACGCGACGTGCCGGGTTGGCCGATGATTGTGCACCTAAAGGCGGATCCGTACGAGAAAATGCCGTACGAATCCGAGATGTATATGCGTTGGTATGGGGACAACATCTGGTTGTTCGTACCGGTGCAACAACAAGTGAAAAAGTTCCTGATGACGATTCCAGAGTTTCCGTTCCAGGAAGGTGGAAACTTGAGTGCCGCAGGGATTAATTATGGGACGCTGAAGGCCGCCGCAGCCCTCAAGCGATTGAACGAACTCGAAACGCTGAGTGCGCCGGGCAACTAGCTTGACCAGTGTGCTGCAGGCTGACAGCTTGTCAGGACCAACAACGTAAAGGGCGAGGCGTCTCATGAGAGATGCCTCGCCTTTTTTTGTTTCAGTCTGTGTGTTGCCTTGTGCCTTGCGAGTATAACCCGCATTTGCGCACGGTGTAGGCCGGATCAAGTCCGCCGCCGATGCCGGAACAGCGCAAACCCGGATTCCTCTTTGTGACACGCTGTCGTGTCGATCTGGATTTGACTGGCGGACGCCGCTCCGGCTTTCGTTGGGTTTGCTCGGTCCGGCCTACAAACTCAAGAGCTCCTGCGGCAGGGCGAGTGGGTTTTTTTCACGTTGCCATACTCGACAATCCCCTCATCCGGCCTGTCGGCCACTTGCTCACTCGATTTCGGGGGAGAAGTGACTTGTCGAATCGTTGTTCACCCGGTTCTTGTTCCGTCATCAACTGCCCCCATGCCTCGCTCGGCCCCACCCCGGCTTCACGCCGGGTGAGCCAGGGTTTGGAAACTACAGGAAACCAACACGGTGCTTTGTCCCCGCCCGGCTTCATGCCGGGGGAACAAGGGTTTGGAGACTCGGGCGGCAAAGTGGTCAAACCTGGGCTCTACCGGCATGAAGCCGGCAGGGGCTCGAGTGGCGCGGAGGGGCGTGTGGTAGTTGTCAAACCTGGCTTCTACCGGCACAGGGCCGGCAGGGGCCCGATCGCAGTGGGATTCGGCAGTCCTCGCCCTGAGTCAGCAGCAGCCGTGTTTCGAAGTCAGCGTCGGATAGATTCTGGTGTTCCGTCGGGATTGCCCTGATCGGGACAAGTTCTGCTTGCACTAACACTCAGAACTGAAACGTGAGTCCCACCACTGGTCCGTGAATCACTTGATCTACGCCAAATCCTTGTGGTGATCCCGAACCGCCGTTGAGGCTCTGATCCACATCGAACACACGATATCCCAGAAACAGCTTGGAGCCGCAGATTGAGTTCGTCGAAATCCCGGAGGCAATGTTCCACGCATGAAGTGAAGAAGTTCCGATTCCAAATCCACCCACATCGCCACGCACGTAGATGTCGGTATTGGGAGTGATCTTTGCAATTGCCTGGCTGCCGACAAACAGATCGACCCAGGTCGCACCCTGATCGATCGTCAGCAAGGGATTGACATTTGGCAGCGAGACGACTGCGGCGGTATCGACGGCGTAATACCGAACACCTCCCAGCAGCTGGATGGCAAATGGGGAGTTGGCCGGGTCGCTTTCATTGGCATTGAACAGATCGACGGCCCCTCCCAGCTCCAGGAGTGTCATTGTCAAACCTGTCTCGATATTCGCCCGGCGGACTTGCACTGCAGGAGCCATGCTGACAATGTCTCCGTTGACGAAGATAGACCAGTTGTCACGTCCGAAGGCGAGGTGCCCCATGAAGCCCCCGCGGACTTCGCCGTTTCTGAGCATTTGCCACAGGTCGCTCAGATTGATATTCATCGGTGCCGTAAGGCCATTGACCGTAATATCGCCGTCCACTTGTGTCGCCCAGACGTAGGGTGTGAACCGCACCCAGGTGGGAGTGTGGCCGGAACCGGCAAGACCATTCGTTCCATCGCAGCATTGGCCTTCTGCATCGGAACACGACACTCGAATCAGCGATTCGGGGGAACCGGAAAAGAGGTCATCCGGATGCAATCGATCAACTGCGACCGACGCTGTCGCATCCGGAAGCAGAGACTGGTTTGAAATCTGAGCGTCCTGTTCGACCGGCAACCAGTCGGGCGAATCCGCCTGACCTGATTTGGCAAAACTGAGGACCGCAACAGCTGTAAGCGTGCAGAAACGAAGTCGGCTCATCCGTGAATCTCCCGTCTGTGGAATTCGAAGCCATCCCTGACCTGTTTCCCCGCTATTCGACAACATGATACGGTGAATTCCCGTTCCCCAACAATCGATCGGGCGACAGAAGAATCAGCACACATCAGCGCGATTATGTGGATTTTGACGCTCAGTGCGCCGCTGGAAGTCCGATCAGGCAAACTGCGTGGTCCATGATGGCGGCAGCGAGAGTGTAATTTCGTAGTTCGACTGTCCCGGATTGTTTGAAAAAGGTGTCTGGAACTCTCCGGCATCAGGTTTTTGCGGAGTTTTCTGATGCCTCCAAAGTTCCAGACACCTTTTTCAACGCCCTACAGTTTGCGCATTGTCAATACTGGCATGACGTTCCGTTAAATTCTTCCCATCCTGCCTCACTTTTCCTGATCGTCACAACTGCTACAACCGATAAAGTCCGATGAGCACGATTCTGTAATCACATTCACGAATGGCGGATCAGAGGTCGGACGTTGGAGATCACATCGGCAAAAACTGCTTGTGCATTGCTCGCTGTCTTCGGCTGGATCAGCTTTGTCGGAACGGTGTGGGCTCAGGACGCTGAACGTACTTTGCAAAGTTACGAATCCCCCAACGATGGAATCGTGGCAGTCGAGGAGATCGCGACAGAAGCAGACGATGGCTCAGGGAATAACCCGACTGCGGGCAGCATTTACTCACCCACCAATCCTCGTGACGCATTTGATGCGGGTTACGACAACGGCATGTTTCTGCGGGTGCAGAAGAACAATGATTCATTCGAACTCAGGACGAACTTCCGCACTCAATTCCGTTACGTTTCATTCAGTCGAAATGAAGACACCTGGACTGACAATGCCGAAGTCGTGCGACCCGTTGAAGGCCGTCAGAATCTCGAGCTTTCACGGGCCCGCGTGGTCTTCTCCGGGCATGCGTTGACGCCACAATGCAGGTACTTTATGCAGATGGACGGAAACACCGATAGCGGTACTGCCGTCTCCCTCATTGATGCCTGGACCGCATGGCAGTTCTCGGATACTTTTCAAATTCAAGCGGGTCAGCGAAAGGTTCCGGTAGGTCGCAACTGGCTGTTGGGGGCCTTCGATACGCGACTTGCCGATCGTGCTTTTTCCAACGAGTTCTTTCGCCCGGCCCGTACGACGGGGGTGTGGTTTGTCGGGGATCCCACGGAAAACACGCATTACGAACTGATGATCGGGCAGGGATTTAATACTCAGGGTTTAACCCCGTTCGAGACGGGTAATGACTTTGCAGTGGCTGGCTCGGGGTGGTGGGACGTGGTTGGTCAATATGGCGCTGCGACGCCAAGTGACTTCGAAATCCACCGCGATCCTGCGGTCCGCATCGGAACGTCGTGGGTCTCTGCGACTGCGGGAACGCCGGGCCGCCAGTCGGTGGAGGCGGATTTTTTGCGGTTAACCGACGGGACGCGACTGACCGCCCCTGGCGCATTGGCACCCGGTGCCACGGTGGAAGCTTTTGATGTCACGCTGATGGCAATCGATGCGGCATTCAAGTACCGAGGCTGGAGTGCCAATGGCGAATACTTCTGGCGGTCAGTGACCGATCTCAAGGCCAACCTTCCTGTACCAGAAGTCGGGCTTCAGCAGGGTTTCTATATCGAAGGCGGATTTTTTGTGCTTCCGCAGCAATTTGAACTGAATTCACAGTTTGCGTACGCAACAGGGAAGCAAAAATCGACTTCGAGCTACACGACGGGATTCTCCTACTATCCTCGTAAATCTCAGAACTTCAAGTTGACCCTTGATGCGACCTTGATCGACGGCAGCCCTGTGAACAGTCCCGGCAGCGACGTTCTGGTCGGAGACGACGGAGTGCTGGTCCGAGCACAGTGGCAAGTCGTGTTCTGAAATTGGATCCGGCAGAAAATGGGTTCATCGACAAATGAAGTGCGCCGCTCTATTTCTGCGAACGGGGTGGTGTCCAGAGGATGGCAAGTTTGCACTGCGATTGAGCCCAAAGGGCTCGCGGATTCCAGCCTGGGGCAAGTGAGTCCGCGAATGCGGTCGAACGCCGCCCCAGGGAAATCCGGATGGAATCATGGACCCTGAAAGGGTCGCGGAATTGAAATTTTCGATGCCCCTTCAGGGCATTTGGTCGTGCATCGTCTGATTCCTGGGGCGGTGCCCCAGGCTGATTTCCTCCGCCCCGATTGGGGCGAAACGCAGTCATCACTCCCTTTATTCAGTTTGCCAGAGCGCACTGAACGATTCGACGTTCATTCGATCTCCGACCACCGGAACTTTTCTTGCGCACTTTATTTGTCGATGAACCAGAAAATGCCCAATGGCACTCGATTTGATCGCAACTTGCATTAGCCGCAATGCGCCAGCACCCGGTTTCCCCCGTACTTCTGAATAAACCGGACGCTAGTGCGTACCGGCTGATAGAAGAAATCGAAGGGGACTGTCGTCTTAATCGTTTAACGGCAAGCCGCAGGCGTCGGTGCGAAGTTTCGCCTACGCCTGCGGCTCGCCGTTAAACGAAAATGCCGAAATTGAAGACTCGAAGTATGACTGGTTTGATTGTACTGGTTGTATGCACAATCGAAATCCTCGTTCTCCATCCACGAACTGGATTTTTGGTTTGGATGAAACGGATTTGCTGATCGCGCCGAAGGAATTGCCATGTAGAACTGCGCCGATTGCATTCGAGGTATCTCCTGCACTGCGGTATGTTCACTATCACGGACTGTCAATTCTTCAGGAGTGAGCAGGATGCTTCGATTTTTTGTGAGATGCATGATGCTGGCCGCAGTGCCACATCTGTGCTGCCAGGCTGCGTTGACGCAGGGAAACGCACCAGGCTGTGCCGACGAGAGTTGCGGTGAATCTGCAGGCACGCCAAAACTGATCGGCGACCACGCCGCGTTGTTCGCCGAGTCTTGCGACCTCTGGACACAGCCAACTCTGACGGGCGATTGGTTCGGTCTGCGACCGGAAATGCAGAAATCCGGAGTGACGTTCGCTGGCCGATCGACGCATTTTGCGTTCGGGGTCGACGGCGGAATTCGCACATCCCCTGTACCGGCCCTTGGTGCCGGAGACACATTCAAATACACAGGACGTGGCGAGTACGACCTGATCTTTGACCTGGAGAAGTTCGGCGGGTTGCCATTCGGGTCGTTGCTCGTTCGTGCGGAGCACTGGTATGGTCAATATGGAAACGTCTCGCTCAACACAGGCTCGTTCGCTCCGGCCGTATTTGGTGCTGCACTTCCACCGGTGCCAAACAATCCCGGCGATCTTTACTTGACCAACTTCGTAATCACGCAGCCACTCTCTAAAGAATTGGTCGTCTTTGCCGGCAAGAAGGACGTATTGGGTGGAGCTGACCAGGACGTATTTGCGGGCGGCGACGGCACGGATCAATTCATGAACCAGGCGTTAGTCGCCAATCCGGCATTCTTGCTGGGGCTGCCATACACCTCATTCACAGCGGGTGCGGTCATGCCGAGAGATTGGGGCATGATGAGCGCGTACGTCTATGATCCTCAGGATCGCACGATGGATTTCTTTAACAACCTGGACGACCTGTTCTCCAAAGGTGTCATCGTCGGCGGTGAAATCAAGGTGAACACGAATTTCTTCGACCTGAAAGGTGATCAACATGTGGGTGGTATGTGGAAGCATGTTGACCTGACCGATCTGAGTTTCGCTGAACCGCCTCCCGGCGTCTACCCCGAACCAACAGTTCCCGGCTTTCCGACTCTCCCCGATTCCTACACGGTCTACTACGGCTTCGACCAGTACCTGGTCCAATTCAAGGACAAGCCGCAGCGCGGATACGGTCTATTCGGGCGAGCCTCCATCAGCGATGGAAATCCGACCCCGATTCAGTACTTCCTCAGCGCCGGCATTGGCGGTTACAGCCCGGTCGGACAGAAACGTGGCGATCAGTTCGGCGTCGGCTGGTACTATGTCGGTGCCAGCAACCAATTCGGCCCGATTCCGCAAGCTGTGTTCGGCCCACGCGACGGACAGGGTGTTGAAGCGTTCTATAATTTCCAGGTAACGCCCTGGATGAATATCACTCCGGACGTCCAGTACATCCATCCGGGAGCCGGCGCGATCGCTGACGATGCATTTGTCTACGGCGTGCGGGCCAGCGTCAGGATTTGATCCCGACGCAGGGGAGTCCGGCGACTGTACTCATACGGTTCGCAATTCGTCGCCTATCCTCCGCGCGGTCATGTGCGAGACAATTGGCGAGCGGCATGCGTGAGCGTGCCGGTACAAAAACGAGGTACCGGAGGGCTCACGCCGCTCCGCTCGCCGGACTTGTCTTCGACCGCGAGGCTTTTAACCACGTGCCCAGCGGGCCGCGCTTGTTCTATTTGAGATTTCAAATTTAAAATTTGAAATACAAAGCGAGGGGCGTTGCCCACGCGGTTAGACGATTGTGGCATTGGGCGTGATTCCTCGTCATTACCCACATCTTTGATGTGTGGATCGGAGAATTGCGTTCACCCATAACGCGGCGACATGATGGAGTCGTTAGGCGAGCGGCAGGATAGAACTTACCATCCGCAATTTGTACGACGGACTTCCAGTCCGTCGAGTTGCACCATGCGACGGACTGGAAGTCCGTCGTACCGGTAAATTCATTTCTGCCGCTCGCCTTACAGCCGGATCCCGCATAACTCGGCCCCTGCCGGCTTTACGCCGGTAGAGCCCTGGTTTGACCACTTGGCCGCGAGAGATTTCAAACCGCCGTCCCCCCGGCATGAAGCCGGGCGGGGACGAAGCACCGATTTGGTTTTCGCTGTAGTTTCCAAACCCTGGCTCACCCGGCGTAAAGCCGGATGGGGCCAATGCGCGGCGGGCGGGTTCCCCTGTTGTTTTCAAACCCTCGCAACACCAACCATTGAAAACTCCGTGTTTTTGCCCGACTTTCAAAAATCAAATTCACAGCAAATTGACACTCCACCAATTAAATTCCAAGAAGAACCCAAAAATCTACTCTACCCACTAAATTCCCAGAAGAACCCTATTCTGTCGTCTCAGAAACCTTGAGAAACAGACAGAGGGCACCAATCACTAAGGCAACTCCAGCACCACCCTGAAGCAAAGCCAACGCACCGGGCGATTCAGCAGCCTTACCGACAAAACCCACTGCCAAAGTCACCGCAACAAGCCCTACGACTTTGCTCTCCAAGTCGGCGAGCTTTTTGATTCTGAATCGCCTGAACGATGGGTCATCTTCCGGACTCAGGAAAAGAATGTAGAGGCCGACGGCAATAAGGTAGCTGATCGCCCCGACAAGAAACATGTCGATTGCATCGATAACGGTAAGTGTCAACTCTTTGGATGTTCGCGCGGAATACTCACCATTTCGCAATAGCTCCCACTCCTTGAGAAAAACCAAGCCTAGTCCTGAGATCACAACACTAATCGTGAGCAGCAAGGAGCCGATGATCGGGAGAACCATCAGATAACGGCTTGCTAACAGGATTCTTCTGAACATGGAGTCTTCCATTTCGTATTGAGTTTTATGATGACAGGGAAAGATCCTAAGGAAGACGTGCGGTCTCAACTGATCCACGCTGGTAGCGTTTTTGGATATTCCAGGCTTCCTACAAAAGTGCACGTGGCTACCGCCGAAAGCGAACTAACACAACCTAACTCAGTGGATGTGGCCCCACCGTCTCCGAACTCTGATTGCGAAATCCACAAGCCAGGAAGTAGCCAATGGTATAAATGACTACGGTGGAATCGACTACGAAGGGAATCCAGAAGCCGCTCACGAAAGGTTGCTGCGCGTTCGATAGCACGAGCCAAACCATGAAACTCTTTTCCAGGGCGCTGTAAAGCAGGATGGGGAC
>CAMAVB010000046.1 GCA_945861465.1 Candidatus Kuenenia stuttgartensis | reverse complement strand
ATTTGAGCCGGTTGATTTATCCGGGTTTTCTTCCACGTTTGAACAAAACCGTTTCGCGAAGTTCCTTCTCCCCCGAAATCGGGGGAGAAGGTGGCCGACAGGCCGGATGAGGGGGTCGGCGGGCCTGACAATGTGCGAACAAAGCCCCCCTCACCCTGCCCTCTCCCCCAATTCGTTTGCGGCGAAGCTGCATCATTATGGAGTGTGCAGACACGCAAACGAATTGGGGGAGAGGGGACACGTTGTGGTCGTTCCAGATGGAACAAATCCTGGCCAGAGATGGACATGCCGAATGCTTCTTTTTGCGCAGCCCAGTCCCACCCTACAAATTCGAAAATTGGCCAGCCGCGACGCATGTCACGGCAGTGGTTCCACCACACCTGATCTCGCAGACTTCAGCAGAGCATCGCAGACCTGCTGCGTCTGCAGCGACAGAGTCAACCAGTCGTGGTTGACATTTCCAGACCGGATCAACCGGCAGAACGCATCGACGAGGCAGCGTTCAATGGGCGGGTGAGTCACAATGTTCTGATCAGAAGTGCCGTCGGCGTTGTGAATCCAGAAACGCGGTTTGTCGGCATTCCAGGGCCTGGTGAAATCGTCGCAGACCAGGGCCGCGTCGGTCCCCGCGACTTCCATCCAGCGTCGGCGGACGGCGTCGAAACCCGATTCAAACGATGCCATCTGATCCTGCGGAAACCACAGGATTCCGTTCATCCGCAGGTCAATCTCGTCCCGCCATTGAGCCGTCGCAAACACACGTTCCGGCATCTGCTGCAGCATCCAGAGACTCATGCCGACGCAGTACCAGCCGATATCAAGCAGCGAACCACCGCCCAGACTGGCGGAGAAACGCAGGTTATCGGCGGCCAGCGCGTTTCCCGGAAACGTAAACGCCGATGTCACCTGTCGCACTTCTCCCAGCTGTCCGCTCAGGACAGTTTTTCGCATGACTTCTGCCCGAGCTGTGTGATACCACATCACGGCGTCCAGCAGCACGATCTGGTGTCGGACTGCGGCATCGATCATCTGTTGTGCCTGTGTCGCATTGATTGCCAGCGGCTTTTCGCACAGGACATGTTTTCCTGCTGCTGCTGCTTTCATCATCCATTCACAGTGCATCGACGGTGGCAACGGAATATAGATGGCATCCACGTTGGCGTCTGCCAGCAAAGCGTCGTACGATCCGTGCGCGACTTCAATTCCGAATTCAGCAGCGAACTGACGGGCCTTGTCCAGCGAACGACTGGCGACGGCTGCGACGTTCGCGTGTGGGGACGCTGCAATCTGCGGTATTACGGTCTTCGCGATCCGAGCAGTTCCCAGGATTCCGATGCGAACTGATTGCGTCATATCCGGGTTTACTTTTTCAAGAGCGCCATGCTGCGTTCATACTCCGCCAGGTTCTTATCGATCAATTCTTTGTTGTCAGGTTTTGCTCTGGAGATTTTCATCAGGTTCATCGTTGCCGCCAGACACGAAGTTCCACTCGGAGTTGCCCCGGCTTGATCGTAAACAGTCTTAAACAAGACGGACAATTCCGCGTTGGTCTTCGCGGAAAACTCTTTCCATTCTGAGTCTGACGGATTGTCGGCAACCGCCTTGTATCGTTCCATTGTTGCCTGCAAGATCTTTACAGCTCCGTCCTCGTCAAAGGTTCCGTGCCCGTTAGAGTTGCCTGACAGGAAGGGTATGCCATTCTGCCACACATACCAGCCGCTCGCGGCGACCAGCATGACAGCCACCAGAATTCCGATTGCTGCAGGATCTACTTTGAACGAACTTCCGGAACGCTTCGAAGAAGGCCGAGACGCTGCTGCCGCCATTGCTGCCGCCGCCAGACTCGCACCGGCCGCACGCGATGACCCCTGCGACGTTGATGCTGAGTTTGCCGCTGTCATTGAATTCTGAGGACTCATGGTTGGCGGCATTGTCTGGACCGGAGTACTCATTGATGCCCCGGCAGATGCTGTCGCTGACGACGCTGTAAAGGACTGCATGGCCGAATTCGAGCGTGGAGGCGGACTGTCATCGTTGAACACGTCGTCAAAGATCTCATCCAGCAATTCTTCTTCGCCTTTCGCATTCTTGCGACGTTTGGGGCGAGGATTCCTGCTCCTGGATTTCGGTGATACGGTTTCAGGCTCTTGCGATTGAACGGCGGCGGCTGGTTTGGCTGGTTGAGCTGGTTTGGCCCGTTGAGCTGGTTCGGGAGTGTCAGCTGGTTCGGCTGACAATTCAAACTCTGGCTCATTCGCAGTTGACTGCTGTGGCTGCTCAGCCATCGGTCCAACTTGCCCGCGAGTGTCATTTTCAACGCTCGAAGATGCCGCGTCACCCAACCGATTCTGCGTGGTCCCGGACTCGACTGCCGGATCAACCTCAATTGCTCTTCCAACCGCCACAGCCCGCATCACACGTGGCAGACAATCCAACGTCTTCCAGATTCCACGTACTCCGCATCGGACACGATCGTTCTCATCAAGTGCCCCGGATTCCCCCAGCTCAATTAACTCGTCAAAGGACATCGGTCCCAGAACCTGCCCGAACGATTCACAGAACCACTCCTCTGCATGTTGGTCGTTGCTCGGTGACTGAGGGGCAGGCACCTGAGGTGAAGAAACGGGTGAGAAAAAATCTGCCGCGATCGGCGCGGGACTTTGCATCAAAGGTCCAGGAACAGGCAAGGTCGAAACCGGTCGCGGATCTTCAGCCGATTCCTGAGCATAGGCAGCGTGACGAGTTGTCGGCCCGGAATCTTCGAATTCAAACGCCAGTTCTGAAAGATCCCCGATCTCCTCCATCGCCACCAATGGGCCGTCGCCAGAGTTTGCGAAGAGAGACGTTTTCACAACAGCAAACGCCGTCCAATCGTCGTCGGTTTCGCTGCGAACCAGATCAGCGTCACTCAACGTGCCCTCATCGAACAAAACGCGAAGCTGTTCAACCGTGACGGGACCGAATTCTTCCATCAACATCTGGTAATACCATCGCGACGACATTGTGGCTCCCGACTCTTCTAAATTGAAAATCCGAGTACATTCCTGCAGAAACTGGACTGCAGTGCTCTGTCACTATTGGATTGATCGGTGGCCGGGGTTGGAGAGCGCTAGCCCGAAACCCCGGGGTTTCCTTCGCTTCGCCTGGTCCAGCCCCGGCCACCCGATTCATCAAAGTAACAGTGAGAGAGCACTAGCACGTGACGGCGGATGCGGCAGCGGAGGAACAACATCCGATCCAGTATGATAACGGGCTTTCCGTTCATCACAAATTCAACATCACAAATTGAAACCAGAAAGTTGTACTCCGGTTCGCTGGGATCGGACGGGGTCTTTCGCAATAATGCTGTTGCGTTTTTGGCAGTCCGCCTGGCCCTGACCGTATTCCACCTCCAAAGGAGTTTCCCGCCATGACACGTCCGACCAATTCATTCGTCCCCCAAAAATCCGACCGATCTGCACGAAACCCAACCCATGCCAATGTCGCTCGACGTGCCTTTCTGGCGACGGCTGCCGCGACGCTCACGGCCGCAAAGTTGCTCCGCGCCGACGATTTTGATGAGGACGCTGCGCCTGTCCGTTACCCCGATCCGCGCCTGATTTCGCTCGATGAGCGCTTCGACAAACTCAAACTCGGCAACACCCCGATCCAGCGAATCTATCACGGTAAAGACACCCTCTGGACGGAAGGCCCTGCATGGAACGGCGTCGGTCGGTATCTGATCTGGAGCGACATTCCAAACAACATCCAACAGCGCTGGCTGGAAGACGACGGACATGTGAGCACCATCCGACACCCCTCGCACAACAGCAACGGCAACACGTTTGACTTGCAGGGCCGGCAAATTTCATTCGAACATCTGACGCGAAGCGTGGCACGCTATGAATACGACGGCACGCGCACAGTACTCGCGGATTCGTTCGAAGGCAAGCCGCTGAATGCTCCGAACGATGGCGTGGTACATCCGAACGGAGACATCTGGTTCACGGATCCCGGTTACGGTGCGCTGATGGATTACGAAGGTGAACTGTCGAAAACCGGTTCGCCGCAGCCAAATCAGAAAGAAGCCATTTATCGGATCGAAGCCAGCACAGGTAAACTCTTCAAAGTCGCCGATGAGCTGTATAAGCCAAACGGACTTTGCTTTTCGCCCGACTACAAGAAGATCTACGCTGCCGACACCGGCTGGTCGCACTACAAAGAAGCGTCGAAGTACATTCAGGTCTGGGACGTAGTCGATGCCAAAAAGCTGACGGGCGGTCGTGAGTTTGCATCCATGAATCTGGAAATGGCCGATTTGATGAAGTCCGGTTTCGCGGACGGTATTCGTTGCGACGTCCATGGCAACATCTGGGCCAGTGCGGGTTGGGTCGGTGCAGGCTACGATGGCGTCCACATCTTCGCCGCCGAAGACGGTGCCCGGATCGGACAGATCCATCTTCCTGAAATCTGCAGCAACGTATGCTTTGGCGGGACCAAACGCAATCGCCTGTTTATGACAGCCAGCCAGTCCGTTTACGCCGTCTACGTGAACTGCAAGGGTGCACATCATTGCTGAGAGGGTAGCCTGAATCTGCCGGACCAACAAATTCACGACCTACCGCAGCTGGAGACTGTCTGCTGTTGGGATCATGGCCAATCCGCCGTGTTGGCAAACTATAATCGCCCCATGAACACGGACTTCGCGTTCTCGAACAGGATTTTCCGTTCGGCGGCCTTGTCAGGGGCGAGTTTTCGAATCGCGGCGATGGTTTGCGAACCGGAGCAGGCGGCACCGGATCCGACACGATCATCGCAGTCGCTGCCGTAGAGAATTTTGGCTTGATGGCGGTCGAGAAACCCGCGCGCGTGGTCTTCGTCACGGGTCAGTGCATTCAGGCCGGAACCGGCTGACATGTCGGCGAACATGTTCGGATAGTCGGCCAGATACCGATCCGTCAGCCCGCCTGCTGTCACCGTGCCCGTGGGATAGAGCACCTTCTGATCTGCATGGTTCCGGTCGATGTTGGCCCACCATGTCTGTGCGTGGCCGATGAAGGTGGTCTTCGGATATTTCGAGAGCATCTTGGGCAATCGCTCGAACCCCAGGTTATAGGTCTCATGTTGAAAGTGCAAAAGGATCGGCACGCCGTATTCCGCGGCCAGGGCGTAGAGAACCTGACTCTCTACCGAGTCGCATTCCACACCGAACTTCTGCTCGCCGATGATGATCGCACCGAGATCGAGATATCCGGCAATCTCGCCGCGGGCTTCCGGCAGATCGGTTACCTCGTTCGCTCCGAAATAGAACTCTTTCGGATACTGTCGAGCCATCGTCAAAGCGGTCTCATTGCCGCCCGCCCCCACGCCACCAAGGCCATTGTGCTTACCCTCGGCCGTGGACGCACGACTGACCGCACTGCCCGCTGGCAGCAGAATCGTCTGCGTGACTCCCATCGCCTGCTGGTGAGCGATCAGCTGATCACTGGTCCGCGCGCGATAATTGGTATGCTGATGAATGTCAATAATCGGCTCCGCCGCCGTATCCTCCGCCCCGCGCGCGGATGAAGACCCAGCCAGGACACTGCCCGCCAGCGACGAGGCGAGGAAATCACGACGAGAGAAAAGATTCACAGAGAACGGCATTTCACACCTCGAAAGCGAGCATTTGAGTAACGGGGACATACACGGAAGGTTTTCAGGCGGTCGCTACTCTATCAGATCGTCAAGGATGTGTGCATTGTCTACCACATGCGGCCACGATCAGTTTGTAGCCGGATTCGTGAGAATCCCGTGCGTGATTTTCTATATGCCCAACGGCTCGATCTTACTATCCGCACATTGGAATGCTGCCGCACGATTCGTGCTGAATGCTGGAGCCAGGAATCCGCAGATCCTGAATTCCGGCAAAGATCGTTGCGGGTTTCACACTGGCCACGCATGGTCATGAAGGATAATATGCAGCTAGTTCTATTTTGTGGGTATCAGTCCTGGAACACAACTACTCTGAAACGAAGTCCAATGACGAACGTTTTCTGTCCGAAATGCGGCGAATTATTTACACCAGGCTATGCGGGTGCTCTTTGCCCGAATGGCTGCAATCGGGACGTATGTCTCGATGTTGCGGACGATCGTGTACCGGACCACAGAACTGAGATTGCAAGAGAACTTGCGAACAAGCATTACGAGATTGAATCCGGGATTACTCAAATCTTTCGCTTCACAGATCCCGCTGACGCGAAATTCGACCGAACGAAACCGATCAAGCTGCTGGAAGTGAACGAAAACACTGTCGCATCCGGCGTGATGCCACTCTATTTCGGACCAGCACCGGCGAGCGGTATTCCGTACGCTTCAGTCATTGTCGAAGTCACACCTGACGAGTACAAAAAGATTCAGTCGAATGATCTTAAGCTTCCTGCAGGCTGGATTGATCGTGAGGAAATGTCGCGGCCATTCGAGTACAATGAGGGAGCATGATGGCCACGGATGCCGAATGGTCGCTCGCTTACGCGCGTCAGGCTGACGCTGATTTTTGTACGTTTCAATTGCTTCAAACATTGTCCGTGCCTGAATGCCACAGGCTGCAATTCCTGCAAATGGCGTGCGAGAAGCTGGTCAAGGCGCACTTGTGTGGTAGCGGAATGAGTTCGGCAACGATGCAATCAAGTCATGCCTACATCAGTAAAACATTGCCAACCGTGCTTCGACAGCAGGCTGTTTTCGTCAATTTTCAAGGAGGCAAGGTGCGAGAAATCTTGAAGCACGCCAGACTTCTCTCGCAGGAGATCGAGATTCTTGCACCAGCCGTGAAACGGGGCAGCCAACGCCCGGACAATTGCGAATATCCCTGGCACGATCATGGTGGGCTGATTCACGTTCCGTTGGACTGGACGTTTACGCCTTCTCAACTCGTGGTCATGCCTGATGGTCGTACAATTCTCAAGCTTATCCGGGGCGCGATCGATCGCCTGCTCGTATGAATGATGCACCCGCACGCGAATGAACCGTCCGTCACTGAATTGAATTCAGGTGCTGATGGATTTTTTCAGGCATGGCTCTTGCGACCAATCGCGTATAGTTGAGACAAATCGGGTGCATGGCACCATAAGCCTGCACGAGCACGAGAAAACGCGGGGACCATCAACTCGGATCCCGAACGACCGCGATCACGGGGAAGAAGGATTCGAGCCACCATTTAGAACCGACTGCGACGACAGTTCGCGTGCATCCCGTTGTTCGTCCGGTCTACACGATATCCTGCGTGGCGAGAGAGACACATAGGTTCGACCATCCATAATTTCCCGCCGTCGGATGTCCGCGAGGATCGCGTCTAAGTCATTACCAAACTGCGCGGCAAGATCGTGGCGAATTTTCCGAATGTCATCGGTAATTGAATCTTTTGACATATCATGCCTCCAAGAGTTCATCGGGTGTGCAAATCATCGGCGGCACAAAACCAGCATTTCGACATACCCGTTCTATCGCCGAGCGAGTTGTCGGATTCACGATATGCTTGAAATTCCAGCTCACCAGGTATTCTAGTCCGTTGACAGCAGATAGTGAAATGTGAACCGCATCACGAGGCTCGGTTTTGGGCACAGCGAATTCTTCGATCAAATTCCGTGCAAGTTGGTCTACGGCTGGCGAAGTCGCAATAAACTCAAGTGAATCGAGTACAGCTATCCGTTCTTTCGCAGCCTCGGGATCACCCGCACCACATTCGTCCGCGACAACACTCGATACAAAGAGGCGGTATTTAGTCGTTGCGCTTGGCCACCATTGACGAGTCACCGCCTGCCGACCAGCGACAATCGGGTCAGCGAGGATTCGCCCCACCAAATGGCCAATGACGGTCGTCTCGATGTAAGCTGTTGGTCTGGTCATAAGTTTTCAGGACGAACGACCAAATTAACCGAGCGTCGTTTTTGGTTGGAGCGTAAAGCTGTCTTTCAGCGTCACGATAAGGTCGAATTAATTTCGGTTCAATTGTTTGTTCGGCCAAGCGGACCTCTATTGCAAAGTGCTGCGGCCAATTCACCGGGACTCACGCCTGAGCCGACCACTGCTAAGTGTCGATTGTGACCACACTCCAACCGCTTGGTTTTCTGGAAGAAGCCAATATCGAATGCCCGTTTCCCCGAAGCAAATACCTGCGCATACTCCTCGCCAAAACAGATCTCAAGCGAAAATCCCTCGGTGCTCGGAGAGACTCGTACATCGAGCGATTCGTTCATAGTAAGCGTGTAGTCTGCTCCATCCGGATCTGAGTAAACGGTCAGCGGTTTAGGTCGATTGTTAGAAAGTGTTGCACAGGTAGTCCAGACCATCGAGCACCTCTATCGACCGAACTCTGAATTACACGTGCCGCGGATATCAAGGTATCAACATGCCTGAAGGATGTCAATTTGAACAAGCTCGTAATCGGGCTGCGGGGTGCAGGATGTGTCTTAGCAAACTGGCAAGATTGGCGAACGACCATTGCTTGCCAAAATATGACGCTCAGTGGTGGCCGAAGTGAATGGAAGCGTATGCTCACTCCGTAACGACATCCGGCAAACGTACCAATCTCTCATGGAGCAATGACAGAATGCCGAATAGAACCACGGTTCCGATCGGAACTGCTTCCAAGCCTCCAATTCCAGCGATGACGCCGAGCAATCCAGGCACGGCTGCGGCCCCGATCATCGCGGCCCCGACCTGGAATCCAATGGCATGAGCCGATAACTCCGTCCCCAGCCGCTGCGGAGTCCGGGACATCAGACAAGGGAAGACAGGTGCCAGTCCGAATCCAGCGAGTGACAGACCCAGAAACGCAGCTTCGACGGGAAGTCGGGCCGCAAACAATAACGCGCCGATCCCCGCCCCAATCAGGCAATAGCGAAGAAGGCGATCGATCCCGATGCGGTCGGCAATTACACCAGACACAACGCGCCCCGCCCCGATCGATCCCCAGTAGACCCCGACTGCAATTCCTGCCGTCTTCGGACTGACATGGCGAGACTCCGTGAGGACCGTGAATGTCCATTGACTCAACGTCACTTCGAGGCCGGTGTACAGGAAGAATACAGCCATCTGGAGCCAAACAGCAGAATGGCGCAATGCACGACCGACGCCAATCGGCAACCCCTTTTTTTTGGCGATTGGCGACGTCGCTCCCCAGGACCGATGCGTGATCAGAAACATGGCTGACATGGACAGCATCGTCACTCCCACAGCCGAGTAGCCAGCGCTATAGTGGCGACCACTGGCAAGCACGGTCGACATCAGGACCGGGCCGATTAAGGCACCGAAGCAATAGCAGGCGTGTAACCAGATCAGCTGTCGAGCCGACATGTGGTGGGCAGCGTAGCCATTCAGGCCAGAGTCAATCGCGCCGGACCCGAGACCGTGAACCAGCGCACAGAACACGAACGCAGCCCAAATCGTGGAGAAACCGAATCCGAACATGGCGATTGCCGCGACTCCGGTACTCGCGGCAAGGACCAACCCGATTCCGCAGGCATGAATTAGTCGGCCGGCAAGAAAACTGCTCAGCAGGTATCCGATACCTGAGACCACCAGGACAATCCCGACAGCCCCTTGACGCAGTTGAAACGTGTCGCGAACCGACGGCCAAGCCACTCCGATGACCGCGTCAGGAAGGCCAAGGCTGACGAAACCCATAAAAGCCAGCGTGAGCAGGAAAGCACCGGGGCGAGCAGGAAGAGCGCGATTCATGGTGGCGAATTCTTTCATGCCATCGTCGAAGCCTGGTGCTCTGTGAGTCATGGATTGAAGTGTGCCACTGGCTCTGCCAGTGCTTCCTGCAAATGGCGAGCACTGGCAAAGTGGTAGGCCGGACCAAGCGAAGCGCAGTTCCGGCAGGTGTCTGGTAACTGCCGGAACGGCGCTTCGCTTGGTCCGGCCTACAGACTCAACCCCAATTCGTTGGCTTGACACGGCACTAGACAACATTGTGGCACGGTCAGCAAAACGCCGCAAGTCGCGTTCTTGCCACGTTCGAGTCGCGTCCTGCACATGGAGAATCGATCTGGAATCAATGAATCAGTTTGGATACAGTCCGGCCCGCTTTTCGGCATCTGAACTCTACTCAAAATCCAGAGGCGAACGTCATCGGCATTGCGAAGCGGTGACTCACCATCAGCTATGACAGAGAATCCTCAAAAGTTAGACGTTTCGCGGTCATTTTGCGTCATGCTGCATGACGTGGCTCCGATCTATGAATCGCACGTGGCGACGTTCACAAAATCCCTGGCACCGTTGGTTGGAAACGCGATGTCGGCCGCTGTCGTGCCGTGTTGGGGTGGAGTGTCTTTGTGCGAAAAAGATCGGGCATTTCTAAACCGCGTCCGCGCCGAATATGCGAACATTCAATTGCATGGCTACGAGCATTTTCGTCCCGGCCGCGGAGGGTTGGTGTCTAAGATCGCGGACGGGAAGGACGAAATGAATGGACTGGACCCGGCCGAAACCGACCGTCGCCTCGCAGCGGGCCAGGAGATTTTAGAGCGATGGATGGGCCAGCCTGCCAGCGGGTTCATCGCACCGACTTACAAGATCGGGTTCGCAACCCCGGACCGTCTCGCGAAATTCGGCATCCATTACACGGTGGGATATGGTCAGGTTGTGACGTCCACAGGTCAGCGGCTGCAGCTGTCCAGCTGGGTCTGGGACGTTTCACCAATTCGACTGTTGTGCCGCGCTGGATACAGGTTGGGGGAACTTCAGTACCGGTTCCGAAAGCACGCTCTGCCGTGTGTCGTCCTGCATCCGCTCGATCTGGAACGCGGATTCCTTCCACAGATTGAACGGACAGTGCAGAAACTGCTGCAGGCGGGGCGGCAACCGGTGTTGCTTGAGTCCCTGGGATTTGGTGGTAAGGACTGAGACAGAAATAAGTGGGGCACGATTCCATCGTGCCAGTGGGGCACGATTCCATCGTGCCGGGCACGTTAACAACGTGATCTTGCCGGGCACGTTGTAAACGTGCCCCACGTCCAAAAGACGACAGTTATTTCTGCGCTGGTCCTAAGCCTTCACCTGTCCCTGCGTGATCATCCGCCCGGAAATGAATGTCGCGCCGCGCCAGTGAGTGTGAACCAGACCTGCATGAGACAACAACGCACGCAATACGGCACCCATGACGAACAGCCGGCCCAGAGCGGCCAACGGGGCGGTCGCGATCGGGGCTCCCACCAGCCGAAACAGGACTACGTCCATGGCGCAACGGAGACTGAACGCGATCACAAACCCCAACCCTGCACCATGAGTCAGCCATTCGATGCTTCCGGTTTGAAACGCATTTGCGAGGCCCCACAGCATGGCACCGAGCGGAATCAGGAACAGGAAGAGCATCCGGCCCAATGTGAACGACAGTTGTGCGGGCGTGAGCGCTCCCTTAAAGATGCGACTCCAGCCATTCCAGGATTCAGGCCATGTCGCATAAGAACTCGTTTGGTAGAAACCCTCGCCCTGAGCCACACCCAACTGCAGACCTGAGCGTTTCGCAACTCGCGCCAGTTCCAGATCTTCACTGATTTTTGCGCGAACGGAACTCCAGCCCCCGATGGACTCGAATGGGGCTCTGCGAACCATAATGAACGCACCATTGGCGAACGCATCGGGCCATTGAGGGTCACTCACACGCTCCGGTCGCAGCCAGATCAGGAGGGCCTCGGCACAACACGGAACGGCCAGACACTCCCGCAGCGAGTTCATCGAGTACTTCGCGGCGATCGAGAAGAAATCCATTTTGCCGCGAAGCATTTCCACAATGCTGGTTCGCAATGCGGCCGGGGCCAGAAACTCGCAATCCGCGTCGGTGAAGCACACCATGCTTCCGCCGGCACTTTTCATTCCCAGATCCAAAGCATGTGGCTTGCCAAACCATCCCGATGGCAACGAAGTGACGTGGACGACTCGCAATTGCCTGGCGAATTCAATGGCCAGTCGGTCCAGAATTTCACCGGTATCATCGGTACTTCGGTCGTTAACAGCAACGACTTCGAGATCCGGGTAGTCCTGGCGAAACAGTGATCTGATGCAGGTTTCGATGCCAGCCGACTCATTCCGCGCCGCGACGATGACGCTGAGTTTCGGGAGTTCCAACAGCTCCGCAGAATGGATCATCGGCCGCAATGATGATCGTTTCCGGCAGGCCTTTAAGAAAACCACCACGAAGGCGACCCAGAGACAGGCAGTCGTCCATGCGAGTACTGTCAGGCCGCTTGTGTAAGTAGAGTCCATCGCCCGCATTCCTGTTCAATGAAACATCGCTGCAATGGATCACGATTGCGACCGTATCATTGCGTGAATACGGAAACCTAGCTCACGCCTGACGAAAGGCAAATCGGGAGAACGTGAAGGACTCAAGTCGGCAGCAACTGTGTGCCGGAAACAATGATTATGTTGCCACTTCTTTTGAGGAGTTGGTGCGGAAATTGTCCCGCCTCGGGAATTTCAGCAGGAGGCATCCGCAGGGTTGGCGTGAAATCCAACCTTGGCAGTCTGTCCCGGATACTCCAAGACTGTGAGCCGCAAGGCGCTAGCTGCGGGTGATTCGCCTGCAAAAACCGGCGGCTAGCGCCTTGCCGCTCACAAGAACAGCGAAATCAGACAGTCTCCTGGGTCTGGATCATCTAAACATCAAAGCGAGACGCCTACTTTTTCTTCGCTCGTTCAGCCAAAACACGGAAGTAGGTTTCAACACTCTTGCGGTATTCTTCTGAGACAGCTTCGGATCTTCCTTTGGTCAGGTCTTCGGCGGATTTGTTGCGCAGTTTTCCCCAGGTGGTGGCCTCATCCCGATTGACGGACATGACACTGAATTCTGAAATCTGCGCTGCATTGGAAGAATTGTCGGAAGATTCCGAGCCGCCTTCACCCAGAGCCATCGCCGCTTCCCCCTGAGCCTGAATTCTGGCCGCAGCTTGTGCGGCCTGCTGCGACCTCGCCGCTTGCGCGACAGCGTCGAGGCGCGAAGGGCCGGGGGGAGCTGATTCCCCCGGTTGAGCCGCACTTGCTGCTGCGGCCGCAGCATTGCGATCCAATTCGTCAAGCGTTCTGGCCAGTTGTTGCCCACGAGCCAGTTGCTCCGGCGTGAGTGACGGTGCTGCTGGTTGACCCGCCGCTGCTGGTTGACCCGCCGCTACTGGTTGACCCGGTGCTGCTGGTTGACCCGGTGCTGCTGGTTGACCCGGTGCTGCCTGCCCAGCCGACGCTGGCTGACTCGAGGCAGATTCTCCGCTCGCTGGTTCGCCGGCAGCCGGAGGATTTTGGCCCGGTTCAGCACTTGGCTCAGCCCCCAACGTTTGTCCGGCTTCCTGATTTTTCGCCGCCGCAGCAGCAGCCAGTAGCGGATCAAGCACGCCTGATAGCTGATCAGCCTGTCGTGCAATCGCGTTTTCAGCCGCCGCCAGATTCTGCTGGGCTGCGAGCGACTGGCCGTTTGACTGTGGTTGATTGTTTTGAGGATCTGCGTTCGAGGCTGCTTCCGCCTGTTCCACTTCCGCCGCTGCAGCGTTGAGTTGCCGCTCGGCATTGGTCGATTCATTGCGGGCCACTTGCTGAATGTCGTTTGCGGTGTTTTGCAATGGCTCGGCCACGGCCGCGTTATTCAGACGCCGCTCGTGACGCGCAGCCCGCGCGACATCTTCACCCGCATCGCCAACATCCAGAGTCACTTCGTGCTGCTGCTGTTCAGCAGAACCCAGTTGATTTTTCGGAGGAGCCAGTTCATTGCCAAATTCTGCCGCAGCAGCAAGTAGCGCAGCCTTTTGATTCAGCTCGTCAGCTACTTTGACGGCCGCTTCGGCGTACTGGCTTGCGAGTTGGGTTGCGGGGTTCGGGGCGTCCAGAGACGGCACCGGCTGGTTGTTGATGTCGTCCGCGCGTTTGCGTTCCGCCTGTGCCTGCTGTTCGGACTGCTGCAGCGCATCCTTTGCCGTCGTCAGCTTTTTCTGTTCCGCTGTCTGGCGAACCTGTTCCTGCTCAACGTTGCGTTTCAGTCCTGCGTCGTCAGGCTTGGCGTTGGACCTGTCCTTTGCCTGTTGAACTCGGGTATCCGCCGCCTGTGCTGTTTTTTCCGCGTTATTAGCAGCCTGTTCTGCCCGCTGCCTGGCATCATCTGCGCGTTTCGCGACATCCGCGGCGGTTCGCTTCTGTTGTTCATGAAACTGCTTGCGGCGGTTTTCTGAATCCGTCTTTTGCGCTTCACGGGCTTTATCGTCCGCATGAATCTGTGCGTCTTTGCCGACGTCCGATTGCTGTTTGCCCTGCTTCAGAGTTTCAGTCGCTGCCGCCAATGCGGCTTGGGCTTCCTGTGCCGTCTGAGCCAGTTCCGGCAATAGTTGTTCTTCGCGAGCGGAGTTTGCCTTCGCAGCCGCTGCGTTCAGTTTTTGCTGAGTCTCTGCAAACTTCTGTTGCGCTTCGGGCGTCTTCCCCTGAGCCGCGGACTGATTCGCCTGAGCCACTAACGCTCCCGAAAGCCGCGACGCTTCCTCACCCATTTCTCGCAGTTTCGCGGCCAATTCACGTTTCTTTGCCTGAAAATCTTCATCGGATCGTTCGTTCGCCTGCTGAATGTTCTGTTCATCCTGTGCGGCGTACTCCAGCGCATTCCGGGCTTCTTGTAACGTATTCTGCGCGATCTCCGACAGCGCTTGCTGCATCGCAGGGTTCTGCTGTAGCTCGGCTTCCAGTTCTGACATCAACTGCTGCGCATCCTTGCTTGCCTGCTCGCCGAGCTGCGCAGAGTTTTCGTATCGTTGATCCATCTGACGAGCGATGCCCAGATCGCGTTCGGCCTGCCGCAGTTCAGCTCGCGATTCGGCCACGTCGAGTCCGTCTTTGAGCTTGTCGAAATGCTCAGCGACAAGATCCAGGGCCTTTGCGGTTTTCTCCTGTTGTTCAGCCGCCTGAGCCAGATCCTTCGCCTGCTGTTCGCCGGATTCACTTTCCTGAGCTTTCTCCATCGCACGGTTCATCTGCGTGGCGGGTTCCTGAATCATGGCGATACTGTCATCGGCGTCACGCGCTCGTTCGCGCTGAGATTCTTCCAGCACGTTTTGCGCATTGGCGTCCTCAACAAGGGCTTCGGTGAGATCGGCAATCTGCTGATTGATGGCATCCTGCTGCTGTTCCAGCTCCGCCAGTTGTCGTGCCGCCTCGGCAGATTCGGGCGATGCTGAATCATCTTTCTTTTCGACGGCATCAGCCGTGGTGGTTGTCGCTTCCTCCATTTCACGAATCTGCTGAGCCGTCTGTTGAGCCATTTGCGGAATCGTGGGTGAAAACTTCGCAATCACAGCACGAGCGTCGGCCATGATCGGCTGCAGGCCGTCAATCACCCTGGAAAGATCGTCGCGAATCAGGACGAGTTCATGCCCCGCCCCGATCATGGCGTCGCGCTGCAAGCGGCGTTCGGAAATCTTGCGACCGGCGTCACGCGCAGGAGCCCCCCCGCGAATCTGATCCAGTGGTCCGACCAGTTCAGTCTTCACACCCGCTTCACGCAGTCGCTGGCTGCCCAGTTCAAATCCCCGCTGAACCAGGTCCCACTGCCGCGGGTGATCCATGTGTGACTGAAGGCTCTGCGAATCCCAGCGCTCCTGATTCAGCAGCAGATTGAGTGCATCGCGGGCGATCATCAGATCGTGACCGGCTTCCAGCGTGCGATACGCCGGTGCAATCTCCAGTAGATTGGCCGGAATGGTCGAGTCCTGTGGTGGCAGTTCACGATGCTGATTCAGGAGCGACATGGCGGCTCGGTGAGTCAACCCGGCATCAGAGGCATACTGCGCATCGGCATCTTTTCGCGACTGAGTCAGTTCGCGGCGAGTTCGCAGCTGATCGACGCTGCGATGCAGTTTCAGATCCACTTCGGCGACAAATCGTTCTGCCTGCTCGAGCAGCTTTTTCCCATCCTCAGAGTCCGGTGAATTGCCGGCCTGAGCCGTCAACTGATTCTCCTGTTGAGCCGCGCGACCGATCTGTTCGAGCGGTACGTACAGACTGCCGGCGCGGTTGTCGAGATCTCGCCAGGCATTGACGATGCGACCCGGCAGACCTCCATCGGCGACATCAAATCGCTGCCGGTCGTTCAGCTGATTGAGGAAATCCTTTGAAACATTTCGCAGCTGTTCGAGCTTCTCCTCCGACTCCATCGAATCCTGCATGCGCTCACGCTGTGACTGCGCCCATGGCAGAAGATTGTTGATATGCCCTTCCAGGTAATTGGGCATGCGTCGCCGCTGATCGCGGAGCAATCGTTCGAGATCCTTCAGCAGACTGATGGTGACGGCTTCCTGACGCTGCAACCGATCCCATGTCTGAGTCGGACTATCGACCACAAAACGCTGCTGCCTCAGAAGTGCATCCAGATCGCCGGCAACAGAACTCATGAAGTTGTGCGCCATCAGATGCTGATAATGCTCAGCGACAGTCTTTGCGTCGTCCGCCGTGCGTTCAAAAGTCTGCTTCATCACATCCAGATCAACGTTCAATCGATTCGTGTCGTCTGTATGCTGCATGGCCTTCAGCACAAACGCAGGAACGTTCGCGTATTCTCGCTGCAATCGACCGATGACTCGTCCCGTCAGGTCGAGATCGTATGCGTCCGCGCCGCCGGGCATTTCACGTGCCACGTTCTGAATTTCTGTCAGCAATTTCGTGGCCTGTTCCCGCTGTTGACCTGCGAGATCCGCCAGCGAAGAGCGATCCTGAATTGCCTGCTCTGCGGCAGGATCCGGCTTGCGGAGACTTTCAATGGCTTCCAGCGCTGAAACTTTGTGTTCCTGCAGCAGAGCAGAGAATTTCGCCAGTTCGTCGTACAGACCGACCTTACGCTGCATGATCGTATGGCGTTCCGGATCGAAGTCCGCGGCGGCCACGATAATTCGCAGCGGGATGGATTCGCCCGTATTGCCTTTACGGTCCGTGGCCACCAGCTTTGTCATAACCTGGTCGCCGGTCTTCAGCTTGTGATTCTGCAAATCCCATTGCCATGCGGCAGACAAATGGCGACCGTCGCTTTCCTGATCGGGTTTGGCATCCAGTGGCAAAGCAATCCATTCGCGACCGTTCACGGAAACATGTTGCTCAAGGCTCACAAGCGGCAGGTCATCTTCGGCCATCGCCTTCAACGCCAGGATGTCGTTCGGCGGCAGCAGCAGCGTGGCTTCCTGCTGATCGACGAACCCCGCGCGAGGAATCAAGTCCGGCTGCGGACGGATTTCATACTTCGGACTGAAGATGTTCTCAAAGCCAGTTTCGCTGGAAACAAGATGCACTTTGTAGATGGCGGCTTTATCAACAGGCACCGTGGCCTGCCACTGCAGTCCGTTTTTGCTGTCAGGATCCGGAGTCAGCGGGATGACGATCATTTCTTCGGAGTCCGATGGATCGATGCGAAGCTCAGCCGCAGCAACCTGTTGATCGAGTTCCAGCAAGAGTGCCGCCTGAGTCCCCTCCAGCACCAGCAGATCGCCGTGGGCTTCTGTCACGGTTTCGGTCGGCAACAAAGCGTACGCCGGATATTCGTAAGTCTTCCGGAACGCGGTGACGCGGGGACGAGGCCGCGTTTCGATGCGAAATCTCTGCGTCACTGCATCGCCTGCCATGATGCGGTATTCAACGGCTTCATCGATCACATGGATATTGGACGTAAACTCCGCATCCGTTCGACCTCGCATGGGCTGACGCAGCTCGCCTTGTTTTTCGGTGAATGTCTCCAGTGTCACTTCGTCGAAGCTGCCGCCGGTGACTTCAACCACGATGGCAATTGTTTCGTCTTCGGCCAGCAACAGTGAATGTGGCGTCGGTTGCAGAATCTCGACATTGACGCGCGAGACTCGGGCGATGTTGGCACCTGGCATGATGGCCCGCGCGGCGAGTTGTCGAAACCGGGCATCGCCGGAGGTCAGCAGCAGCAACGTTACGGCAACCACCGCGATCGCGGTCAGAATCCACTTCGCCACCAGCTTCACTGGCAACAGCGTGGACACTCGAATCCGTCCCATCTGCTCGGCGACTTTGCCCTGCAGCAGACTCCGAAAGACGGGTGAGTCATGCAGCGATCCCGGATCGTCGGTGGCCAGTTCAACGGCGGACAGCAGGTTTTCCCGAAGTTGCGGTTCCGTTTGTTCGACCTGTGATGCGATTTCTTCTTTCGCTGGCAGATGCAGCATCCGCCGGAGACATGTCATCCAGACCGCAACGGTGGCTGTCAGGTAAACGGCTCCGCTGAGACTCCAGCGCACGTTGTCGGTCAGCAGCCAGTACCAGTCGATCGCGGCCACGATGGCCATACACACCAGAAATGTCACAACCCCCGCACACAGTCCTCGAGCGACAATCAGCCACAGCCGCCGCCGTGCAAAGTGACGCAGTTTGCTGGATACGATGGGGTCAAGTGTGATGCTCATATGAGATTCCTGCATTCGACTTTGGTACAAACGGCGAGCGGCAGGGCGTTAGCCCTCCGAGTTAACGAAATTGGTCCGTTGATTCCGATATTTTCGCGCACGGAGGGCTGACGCCCAGCCGCTCGCCATCTCAACACCTCACAACAACCCGGCACGTTTTCTTAACACCCATTCCACGGTCAACAGCATAACGATCATGGCGAACCACCAATAGCTCTGCCAGATCAAAGTTTCTGATTCCACGACCCGACCGCTGCTGAGCGGGCTCAGCAATTCCGGCAGCCGGCCCATGCCTTCCTCCCGCAGGAACACGCCGCCGGAGGCCACGGCCATCTGCTTCAGCAGTTGCTCGTTGGCCGCTGTCTGCGTCATTTCGCCGGATTCCGGCGGAAGCACCACGAAACGGCTGCGAGCCATCAGGGCCGACTCACTGTACCCCGACGCTCGAACTGACACTTCGTAATCGCCTTCCGGCAAAGCACCAAAGCGACCGCGATAAATTCCCGGCACATCAGCGTCCGCATTCAGACTGACGGTCGAAACGACGCGGCCATCTTTCCAGACGAGGGCATCGGCGGCAGCGTTCAGGGCGGGCTTGCCATCGAGCCCCAACAGTCGTACCCGCACGTCAACCGGCGCACCGAAGTCGTAACGGACCGATCCGGTATCCAGCGACACGTACTCATCACTGACGGCAAACGGACGCGGCATCACAAACTTCGCCAGCTGATTCCAGATCCGCTGATGCCAGGTGTCGGCAACCTTGTAACGCCAGCGCCAGGTTTCGTCGAAAGCAAGATAGAGAACCCGACCCGCTCCGAAGGCACGAGTCACCATGGCCGGTCGCTGTTGGCCATCCACGTTGACTTCCAGCAGCACTTCCGAACCTGGCAGCGCGGCCACAGTCACCAGCGTGTGCGGTGCAGGAAGTTCTGTCCAGAATCGGCGATTCTGCTCCACGTCCACGGCAAGATTCAGCGCACTCTCGGATGCCCCTTTGTCCGTCAGTTGAAGTGAGGCAGGTTTTGACTTGATGGTTTCCGGAAGCCATTCCACGGGGAGCAGACTGCCGAGACTCCTATCTAACAGCTGCAGAAGTGTGCCTCGCTGGCCATCAATGAACACGATACCGCCGCCACGGATCTCGACGAATTCCTGCAGCCATTCAAAGTCCTGCGCGGTAAACAGGTCCGGCGATGCTTCTCCAAAGATGAGCATGTCATATTCAAACAGAGAGTCGCGCGTTGCTGGAAACTGACCATCCTGATCGCCACGCCTCAGAACCGCATCATCTGTGCCCGCGCCGGCGATGACCGTGTTCACTGACCATTGCTCATCGCGTTCGAACACGTTTCGCAGATATCTGGTTTCCCAGCGAGACCGTCCATCAATGATCAGCACCTTGTAGCTGGAAACAATCGCCGCCAAACGCATGGTGCCCTGATTATTGTTGGTTTCCGATTCCTCCGGCAGCGGTGCAATCGTCGCATCAAACGCCAGCGGAATCGCGTGTTGTTTGATGTCGGATGCAAACTGAGCACCGAGCCGAGTCACCAGTTCGTCAATCGAAAATTCGAACTCGATGCGGCGATCGGGCACGTTCTGAGTCAACAACTGCTGCTGCCACAGGACTTCACCTTCATAGCTGATCTGGGCCACAAACGGTTGACCGGCCGGCATTTGATCGCGGATTATCAAAACTCCGCGAACCTTGTCTTTCTGAAAGACCAGATCGGGATGCTCCAACCCCGCGACCGCAAGGTCAGACGCCTGTTGAGACGCGCCCACAGAGATGCTGTAAAAAGCGACGCCCTGACTGCCCAGCACGCGGGCTGTCTGCAACGGAGACGGACCCGTGTTGTGCTGGCCGTCTGTGAGCAGCACAACAGCCGTCTTCGGTTGAGGCGCTGCGACTTCGGATTCAGTCGTTGACGTTGTCGCCTCCTGAGTCGCAGCAATGCCACTGCTGAGATCGGTAAGATTGGAGAACGATTCGATCGCTGGAAGTGGATTCTGGATCGACGACGGGGCAACCCGAGACGAAATCGCAGAAGCCTGTTCCACAACATTCTGCATCGTCGCTGCTTCGCCCGACAGTGTCAGCACTTCGACATCGTGCTGTTCCCGCAGCCTGGCAAGGATTTTCGCCGAGGACTCCGACAGTGCCAGTTCCGCTCGCCGCCAGCGCGGTGTTTCATCAAACATCGCGATTGCGGATTGAATCGATTCATCGCCCGAGCTGATGATGTCGTTAATTGAATTTTCGAATCCAGTGCGGACTGCCGTCTCGAGGGATTCACAGACTCCCGACAACGCTGTCAGCTGAGTGACCGCTGCCTCCGGGTTACCGTCGATCCCGGCGGTTGCAGATTCCAGCGGTCCCAGTAATTCCGCCACGAATCGCTCGGCCACCGTCGTCGGCAACTGCGGCTGCAGGGATGCCAAACGGCCCTGAAACTTCTCGACCACGGCACGAATCGCTGCAGCTGTCGGTTTCTCAGGAGGGCGAAGCTCCTGCTGCGCCGCCAGCCCTTCCGTAAATTCACGCCTGACATCCGCCAGGTCATCCGCCACGTGCAACAACGTCGCATCCACATGCCCCGTTGTGATCCAACCCAGCTGTTCGGCAATCATGAGCTTGCGACCAGGTGACATGTGACGATCCTGCATCGTCATACTGCGAGAAGTATCCAGGTAGATTTTAACTTTGCTCAGTTCGCCGATGATTGTGCGGTGATGCAGAACCGGACCAGCCAGAATCATGATCCCCAGAAAGAATGCCAACGAACGCAGGAGTGGCAGAAACCACTTCAGGCGACGCGGTAAATCAAAGCTCTCGCGGCTGTAATACGCCCATGACATCGCGCAGACAATCAGCGCGAGCACAAGGCCCAGCCACAACGGAAGGTCGCCGACAAATCGCAGGCTTGTCATGCACGCACCCTCGCAAATCGCTGTTGCAGCACGAGTTCCAGAAACATGAAGGCAAGGAACACCGCCAGCACATACTTCCAGATTTCCTGACCGTGGCGACGCAGCCGATCCTGTTCCAGATATTCAGCAGGCGACTTGATGAGTGTCGCTGCCGTGTTCTTCGCCAGAGAAACCAGACCGGCCTCATCCAGACCGCTCAGGTCCGATTCCTCACGCGATGTTTCAGCCACAAAATGCATCGTTTCAGTCGATGGCATCGACAGCGCGTACACGCCGGGACGTTGAGTTCCATCGAACCGGGCTAACTGCATTTTTCCCTGCGGAACTGTCTGCACCGTGCGGCGCGAGCCGTCCGGAGTCAAGATGGACAACGTCGTCGAGGACGCTTCGTCCGGCAGCACCGCGACCGCCGTTTCTCCTGTCGCGATGTTTCGCGGCGGAGATATTCCGGATGCCATTGTTGTCACAAGTTGTTGCATCAACGGCACAAAGAATGGCCGCAGCGGCAGATCAGACCAGTCGGCGTCGCAGGCTGTTGCCAACTGGATCACAACACCGGCCCCGAAGCGCCGTTCCACCAGGAATGGATCGCCGTTGTCCAGTCGAGCCAGAATGACCGAGCCGCCATTCGGGTCAATTTCAGCAAGCTCGTGCCACTTACGAATCTCCGCTACAGACAAGTCCCCATTCGCGGGTTCATTAAAGAACTCCAGTGCAGGATGGTCGAAGTGCTGGGCCACAACGTGCGCGCTCTGACCCGCATCATCAACCTGTCCGCGTGGTGTACGAAATGCCGCCGGGAGCAGTCCGCTGCCTGTCGCAAACATCTGTTCGCGATACCAGGTCAAATCCAGGCGATTTCCACCGCAGACGAGCAAGGCTCCGCCATCACGCACGAAGGCCGTCAGAGCCGCCAACTGAGCGGGCTCAAGCTTTGACACATTCGCCAGCACGACCACGCGCGAAGTTTTGAGATTCTCTTCGTTGACATCCTTTGCCTGCACCGATTGAGTCTGCACGAGGTCGGCCAGCCGCACTCGGCCAAACGTGTACGGTGTCAGAGCAATCGAAAGGTAATCGGTTTCACTCTGAAGTGGCTGACCACTCGGATCGCCGTCCACCAGCATGACATTGATGCTCTCCCAGATTGTCACCGCAGCGGCATAGCGATTGTCGTCGGTCAGCGGGTCATCAACCACAACTTCGACTTCCATGACATGCGAACCGGCCGTGTCGAACTCACAAGGAAACAGGACCTGTGTTGTCCCATTCGGTCCCAGCGCAGTCTGCGACACGGACGATTCCGCGCCATCAATCCGAAGCATGACGCGGGCCTGATCGATCGCTGTCACGCCATGATTCTTCACGTTGGCTCGCACCGATAATTGCTGACCGACACCGAGCGCACGCCGAGGAAACTCCAGCGAATCGACACTGATATTTCCGTCAACCGGTTTTCCAATGGGCACCAGAGTCAGTTGCGGCGGGATGCTCATCGCTGCGACCTGCTGACGGATCGATGCCGCCGCAGTAGCACCGATGGCTTCCCAGTCGGCAGGTTGAAAATCACTGATGACAATCAATTCCCGCCGGGCGTGCTTCATACCCGCCAGTGTTACCAGCGCCTCATCCAGCGATGCCTGCATGTCGCTCGCACCGTAACCCGCCGGAATCTGCTTCAGTTTGCGGACGACAGCTTCCGGATCAAACACCGGTTGATCAAACAGCGGAGTTGGCCTGCCACCCGTTTGAATCACCGCAACCTCAGAGCCGCGACTTGCCGCACCGACAATCGCACATGCCGCATCCACCGCGCTATCGAATCGCGAACCGGCAGAATCAACGGTGTCCATCGAATAGCTCGTGTCCAACAGAATTATCAGCGACACCGGCGCATCACCTTCGAGTAACCGGGAACCCGTCAGCACAGGTTTAGCGAGGCACAATGCCAGCAGTACAGGGATCGCACATCGCACGAGCAGCAGAATCATCTGATCAATGCGAAACCGCTTGTGATTGACCTTGACCACCGACTCCAGCAAATGCATCGCCCCCCATTCGACCGTTCGAAATCGACTGCGATTCAGAATGTGAATAATCAGTGGTATCGCAAAAGCCAGCGCACCGAAGGCCAGGGCCCCATTAAGGAACGTCATAGGATGCTCCTCCAGGATTGGCCCAGATTCCCATGGCAGAATTCGCCTCCCCACAATGTGGTCTATGCGTTCCACCCCGATGGGCAAACCGCATGTCAGCCTCCTGCGTTCCGGCCCAACGGGCCAGCCCTATGTCAGCCCAGGGCACCGCCCTGGGTAACCGGCCCGCGAGAATCTTCAGCCCCAAAGGGGCGGCCCTAATCCCACGCATAACGTTCATCCAATTCAAGTCCATGGCGACGGCACAAGGCACGAAACTCATCCTGAAACGTCATGCGATGGTGATGCCGTTCCTGTTCTTCAATGTACTTCCGAACTTGGGGGATGTTTGACTCGCTGACCGAGAAAGCACCGTATCCTCCCTGCCATGCGAAGGTCGCGAGATCCGGCGATTGCTTCTTCAACCACTTGCTCGTTTCGGTTTTGGATTCTTCGATCACGGACATGATGGGGAACTTACGGCTCAGCAAACAGAGGACGTGAATATGGTCGGGCATGCCGCCGATCACGATGGCCGGGGAATCGACCTTGTCACGCAGGATCGTTGCCATGTAGGCATAAAGTTCATTCCGCAGGGGAAAGCTCTGCAGCGACGGGTGTCGGCCTTTCGTCGAGTAAACAACATGGATCGCGACTTTCGCGAGTGATTGCGGCATGTGGTCATGATCCTTTCGTCTGGCGTAGGGCCGCCCCTTTGGGGCTTAGTGATTTTGGGGTTTCGTTTCCCAGGGCGTTGCCCTGGGCTGACATAGGGCTGGCCCTTTGGGCCGGAATCGCAGTTTGGACGACTGGAATCGCAATAACGATTCGCAGGGTCGCGTGATGGCTACATTGAAATCGACAACCACCATCATCGCCCCCTCCTTCGCAGCGCCAAATACGCGGCCAGAGAATCGGCGTAGGGTTGATCCGTGGTCATGGGCACAAGGCTGATTCGATGGCGGTTGCAGCCCTTCGCAAGTTGATCGCGAAACTGTGCCAGCTTTTCAAGGTAAGCGCGCCGGATCTGAGCAGGATCGACGAGGTGCCGATTCGACGCAGATTCCAGCGATGCAAATTGAGTCCACTGCCGAAACGGAAAGTCCAGCTCATCCGGATCCCAGATCTGAAAGATTATGATCTCATGATGGGCGTGACGAAAATGGGCCAGCGATTTCATCAACTGCTCCACATCCCCGAACAAATCGGAAATAATGATCAGCAGACCGCGATGGTGGATTTTGACGACCATCTCGTGGAATACGTCGCTCAGATCCGTTTCAAACTGCGGCTGCTGCACTTTGAGTTCGTCGATGATTACCTGCAGATGTTTTGGACGAGCACGCGGCGGGATATAGCGACGAACCTGCTTATCAAACGTCACCAGTCCGACGCTGTCCTGTTGCTGGAGCATCAGGTAAGCCAGACAGGCGGCTGTCCGCACGGCGTAATCGTGTTTGGTGCTGCCGCTGCTGCGCGACCCGCTGTAGGCCATCGACCCGCTGGAATCCAGCAGAATGGTGCATCGCAGATTGGTTTCTTCTTCGTATTCGCGAATGTAGAGTCGATCGGTTTTGCCGAACAATTTCCAGTCAATCGTGCGAATATCATCGCCCCGGACATACGCACGATGTTCCTTGAACTCAACACTGAACCCCTTATGCGGCGATCGGTGCAGCCCCGAGCAGAAACCCTCAACAACCCCTCTGGCCAGGACCTGAAGGTTTGAGAATTTCGCGATGTCGCGGGCTGAGAGTACGTCGGAAACGTGAGGCATGGGATTGAATGACCAATGACCAAGGAAAAATGACCAATGAAAACATTCGTCAGGGCAGGGCCAATAACCAATGATCCAAGCTGCGATTCATTGGTCATTGGGATTTGGACATTGGGATTTTAGAGTAGCTGCTTCGACGTCTTTGGCAGCTCGCGAATCAGTCGTCGGATCAGGTCATCCACACTGACGCCTTCGGCTTCGGCATTAAAAGTCGGCACGATTCGGTGTCGCAGCACGGGCAGCGCCAGAACTTCGACATCGTCGCGAATCACATGATAGCGGCCCTGCAGCAAAGCGCGGGCTTTGGCGGCCAGCACGAGTTGCTGGCAAGCGCGAGGACCGGGGCCCCATTCGATCAGCTCGCGAACCCATGGTGCCGCAGATGCCTCTTTCGGTCGACCAGACCGAACCAGATCCAGCACAAAATTCTTGACATGTTCCGGGAGCGGGACCAGTCGTACGGTCTGCTGGCACTCAATTATTTCTGCCCCGGAAACAACAGGCTCCGGTTTACCGGACATCGTCGAAGTCGTCCGGTCAATGATCTCCCCTTCCTCATCGCGCGACGGATAATCCACGATGACGTTGAACAGAAAGCGGTCGCGCTGCGCTTCCGGCAAAGGGTACGTGCCTTCCTGTTCAATCGGGTTCTGCGTGGCGAGGACGAAAAACGGTTCTTCCAGTCGATAAGTCGTCCCGCCGACTGTGACTTCGTGTTCCTGCATGGCTTCCAGCAGCGCCGCCTGAGTCTTTGGCGGAGTTCGGTTGATTTCATCCGCCAGCAACATCTGCGAAAAGACCGGTCCCTTTTCAAAAACCATGTCACGATGTCCGGTCTCGCGGTTTTCCTGAATGATGTCCGTTCCGGTAATATCAGCCGGCATCAGGTCGGGAGTAAACTGAATCCGATGAAACGACAGGCTCATCGAATCCGCCAGCGACCGCACCATCAATGTCTTCGCCAGTCCCGGCACACCCTCCAGCAGGCAGTGACCTCGTGCCAGAATGGCAATCAGCAACTGCTCGATGACTTCCTCCTGGCCGACCACAATTCGGCCAACCTGTTCGCGGATCTTTTGACACGCTTCAACCAGTTTCACAGCTCGCTGATGATCGTTGACCTGCATCGCATTAACTACATCGGACATGAAGTGGCCTTTAGACTGAGTCGCATCGACGATGCAAACGGTGGGCTGATGGGTCGCAGTAGATTGAGGTGAGGTCGATAGTTTAGCGGACACGCAACCGAAAGTCCTGGCGAGTCAACGAAACATATTCAAATCTGATGGAGATTGGACGTTACACAGCAGAATTCACAGGAATTCAGCTTCGGGCCTCAGAAGCGGCTTTCGTCGAACGCGGGCTGGACGAAACTCCACACACAGTCCGCCATGAACTGATGACCGGACTGTGAAAGATGAATTGAATCCAGGGTGGAGTCGCTGCCGGCAATGACTGACAGGAACACCCGCTTGGGAACCAGAACCACGTTGTGCTTTGCCGCGACGGTACGTTGAATACGGCCAAATTCATTACAGAACGGTGGCAGTGGCAGTTCGAACATGACCACCTGGCGATCTGGTGCCTCCAGATGATCCAGCAGAGCTTCGAGATCAAATGCAAACTTCGCAGACGTGGTTGAGCCGAGCACATCATTTCCGCCAATCTCAACGACTACCACGGACGACTCGATCGACTGGGACTTTGCCCGTTTGAGTGCCGACGCGGCTGTCTCACCCATGTGCGAGATATCCTGCACGGCAATCTGATGCTGTCGAGCCAACAGACTCGGCCACGTTTCGGACGTCTCATCACCACCAACGCCAGCCGTGACGGAATCGCCAATGACTGTTATCGTCCGAGTTCGCGCGGGATTGAGTGAATGACTGATATGGTACGGCAGTTCGATCAATGCTGCGATCAGGCATATGGCGACGACCGCGTATGCTGACCGTCGTCGCCAGTCTGGCTTAAACCGCGATGCGATCCACACGAGTGTGGCAGTAACCGCGATACCGTAGTACCAATACGAAATCGCCGTTGACGAAATCACAACCGCGATGACGCCGATGAGGAACGACCACACGGTGATCCGGCTGAAGATCGGTCGGGAACGCATTGACGAAACGGCAGACAGAATCAGTAGAGAAACGCCCGTGAAGAATGCCTGTCCGCTGACGATGTGATAGACGAGCCAGTTCATGTCGTTTCAATTCCCCCGCTTTTCCTTCACACCTTCAGGGCTCGAACGCCTTGACAATCGTTTTCGGAGTGATCTTAAAAACCCGGAAAACGATCGACGACTGGTGGAGCTGACGCTTTGAGCGCGCGCATGTCTCAGCAGGTCTGCAAGCAGGGCATCAGCGGTCGGGTATCGATCCGACGGATGCTTTTCCAGACAGTTCAGAATGATTGTCTCCAGACCGCGGGGAATGTCGCGATTGATGTCGCGCGGCCGAACGGGACGTTCTTCTGTGATGATTCGCATCAGTTCATCGCGATCCGAATGTTCGAACGCCGCGCGCTGCAGGCATAATTCGTAGAGCGTGGCTCCCATGGAATAGAGATCACAATCAGCGTTCTGTTGTCCCATAAGTCGCTCAGGAGCCATATATCGCAGCGTCCCGCTGATCGCGCGTTCCGGTTTGTCTGTCCGGCTTACTTCAATGGGCTGCGACAATCCGAAGTCCGTCACCCAGACTCGACCATCTGCATCCAGCAACAGGTTTCCTGGCTTGATATCATTGTGCAGAATGCCGGCAGCATGAGCGGCACGCAGCGCTTGCGTTGCCTGGACTCCGATCTTGGTAAAGCTGTTCCATGAAGTTCGCGTCAGCCTGCGGCGCCGTGAATTGTCTGCGTCAGGATCTGACAGGGCTTTTGCAGCGGGCATGGCTTTCAGAGCTCCCGACAGTCGCTGCGATTCCTGACGCTGAATTTCTTCAGCATACACAATGCCGTCCATTTCGCGGAGTCGATTGACGACGCGATCCAGGCTGACGCCGTTGACAAACTGCATGACGAAAAAACAGTAACCGTTTTCCTGACCGTATCGAAAGACAGGCACGATATTGCGGTGCCGCAGTTGCGCCGTCGTCCGTGCTTCGTTTTCAAACCGCGCGACCCATTCGGGGACGATGGAAACTCGCCATGGCAGAATCTTCACGGCGACGAGATGTCCGGACTGCAGGTCCCTTGCCTGGAACACGATACCCATGCCACCGCGGCCCAGTTCACTGATGAGTTCGCAGTTGCCAATCCGCGCGAACGGAAATCTGTCGGGCATGTTGCGGCGGATCGACTGTGCCTCTTTGGCGATACGCGTGTGTTCCAGCATCGCGAGTACCGGGAACACTTCACGAATCCGTGCGGCGTGAGGCGGGAACCTGCGTGCGTAAAGTTCCAGCGACGGCTTTTTGCCATGCCGCAGTTCGTCCACAAACTGTGAGACCAGCAATTCAAAGGGTTCCCGCGAGCGCAGGGCGTGCGAATCATCGTGGACGGGCATGCCCAGCAACTGAAATCCTGTGTCTTCATTTTCTGCGGGTGAAGGAACATTCATGCCCCCAGCATACCAGATCGAAGCGGAGTGACTCGACGCCGAACCGTTTGCTTCGTAAAAAACAGGCGACTGCGACGCAAATGTATGATTTTTTGGGTAGGCCGGACCAAGCGCAGCGCCGTTCCGGCAGGTATCCGGAAATTGCCGGAACGGCGCTGCGCTTGGTCCGGCCTACAGACTCTTAACCTGAACAGGATCTCGTCATGGCCACTACGCCCGCAACAAGAGGAACGCCAACGCCACGCGGTCCGGTGATGGTGTTTCTGGACTCTATTGAATGGCTCGGCAACAAATTGCCCGATCCGGCCGTCCTGTTCGTGCTGGGCATCCTGATCATCTGGACGATGTCCGCGATCTGTTCGTCGATCGTGTTTACGGAAACGCTGCCGGGACAGGCGGATCCCATCAAGATCGTCAATATGCTGACGCTGGAAAAACTCGCCGAATTCCTGTCCACGATGACAGAAAGCTTCGTTGGGTTTCATCCACTGGGCGTTGTGCTGGTGGCCATGCTGGGCGTGGGCGTAGCTGATCATTCCGGATTCATCAGCGCACTGCTCAAGACGTTGCTTGCATTTACACCGAAGTTTCTGCTGACTCCGATGGTGGTGCTGGTCGCTGTGTTGAGTCATACTGCAGCGGATGCCGGATACGTCGTCGTCATTCCTCTCGCGGGAATCATCTTCTATGCCGCAGGTCGTCATCCGCTTGCCGGAATCGCAGCCGGGTTCGCAGGCGTCAGCGGAGGCTTCAGCGCGAATCTGATTCCGTGCGGAATTGATCCGCTGCTGGCGGGTCTGACCACAACTTCGGCGCAACTGGTCGATAAAGAATACATCGTCAATCCGCTTTGCAACTGGTACTTCACCGGAGCATCGAGCTTCCTGATCGTGGCTCTCGGATGGTTGATCACGGACTTTGTGATCGAACCAAAGCTGCGTTCGTCCGTGGTCGATGGCGATCCGGATAACATGCCGAGACTTCCCGAACTCACCCGTCGAGACAATCTGGGCATCGTTTGTGCGGTTGCTTCGATCGTAGTCTGCGCCGGACTTCTGGCCTGGTGGGCTCTGATGCCTGGCTCCTCGCTGCAGGCCACGCCGCCAGAAGGCGAAAACTGGGAACTCTATCGTCGATTGACATCGCTCAAACCGCCGGCCGCGAAACTGATGGCGTCGATTGTTCCACTGATCTTTATCTTCTTCCTGATTCCGGGCCTCGTCCACGGCTTCGTTTCGGGCACATTCAAAACACACCGCGACGCGATCAAGGGGATGAGCAAGGCGATGGAGTCCATGGGGTACTATCTGGTACTGGTGTTCTTCGCCGCACTGTTCATTGCCTCATTTTCGAAGTCCGGATTCGGAGCCCTGCTGGCCGTGAAAGGTGCAAATTTTCTGAAAAGCACGGACGCACCTCCGGCTGTGACAATTGCCGGAATCATTCTGTTGACTGCCATGATCAATCTTCTGATCGGATCCGCATCGGCTAAGTGGGCAATGCTGTCGCCGATCTTCGTACCGATGCTGATGATCCTCGGGATTTCGCCCGAATTCACTCAGGCGGCCTACCGCGTCGGCGACTCAACCACCAATATCATCACGCCGATGATGCCCTATTTTCCGCTCGTCGTGGTGTTCTGCCAGCGGTATGTGAAGAGCACCGGCATCGGGACGGTCACCTCGATCATGCTCCCGTATTCGATCACGTTCCTGACCGTCTGGTCCGCGTTCCTGTTCCTGTATTGGCAACTCGGCCTGCCGCTTGGAATCCAGGGTGGCTACGAATACACAGTGCCTGCAGCGGTGTTACGGTGATGGAATCGCACACGGAGGGCTGACGCCCAGCCGCTCGCCGAGCTCGCCGAGCTTGGCGAGCTTGGCGGCACCAGGCACTACCGAATCGTGATGAAATCGTTGTGATTGAGGAGTGTCTGAACGAGGTTTGACCGCGCGAGAACCTCCGGGTTCGGATGGTTTTTTATTCTTGCGAGTTCGGTCATCCGCTGCAGAAGCTCGGACATCGTGGCTTGTTCTTCAGCCGTTGGTTCGACCGACAATATGGTCACGAACGTAGTCCGGAGAAACTCCGCGTCGGATGCCGACGGGGCGGCGGCGGCGATTCGTCCGCCGATCTTTCCGGCCATCTCAGTGGCAAACGGGCTGTTTTCCAGAGCAAGTGCCTGCTGCGGGACAATGCTTTCCCCGCGTCGGTAACAATCAAGCACGTTGGCATCGTCAAACATCGACAGAAACTTCTGGTGGTCGTTGTGTGAATGCACAAAGTACATACTGCGGCGGCGCGACGTTTCATCGTTGACAGGGATCGACGGCCCACCGAGAGAGACGTCCAGTTCGCCAGCCAGATGCAACAGGTTGTCCCGCACAATCTGAGCGTCCATCCGAATCGGGTTCATCCGCCAGTAGAATTTGTTGTCGTGATCCACTGCAGTGTCTGCATCAGGGGCTCCGGCATTCGAGGACGACAGCCGATAGGCCTGCGACGTCACGATCAACCGATGGAGATGTTTCATGCTCCAGTTGTGCTCAACAAACTCCACGGCCAGCCAGTCGAGCAGCTCGGGATGTGTCGGCGGAGTTCCGTTGCGCCCGAAGTCAAACACGGTTGGCACCAGCGGCCTTCCCATATGCCGCATCCAGATGTGATTGACAGCGACGCGCGCTGGCAGCGGGTGACGCGGGTCGGTCAGCCACTTCGCAAATGCCGAACGTCGCCCGGTGCTCGTTGTCGGAAACGGAGCGCCCACGTTGCGATTTTGATAATCTTCCTGAGTCTTCTTTGCCCCTGGCAGCGGAGTATACTCCTCGCCTGGCAAGTCAATCGCCTGCCTGGCCGTTTCAAACGCAGTCTTTGCCGCGGCAAATTTCTGCTCCGCTTCGGCTTTCTTGTCATCGACCGCCTGCATCAGAGCCAGTTCTGCACGAGTCACGTCTTCGTCGGCACGGGCTGCTGCCAGAATACGCTCTGATTTCGCGGCGGCGATGGCAGCATCCTGTGTCGTCGGGGACTTCGAACCCACGCTGTTGTCAGTTGAAACGGCACTTGATGCTGATTCGAAATGCTGAGCCCGATCGGCGACAGCGCGTGCGTCGATCGAGGCAAGGTGAGCTTCAGCAGTCCGGAGTGCCTTCTCAGCGACCGTCAGTGCGAGTTGGGCCTGCTCGACCGGCAGAGGCGCAGCGGTTTCGACAGCTGAGCGAGCAGCCACAATCTGTTGCTCTGCAGCGTGGCGATGCGTTGCGACCACAAATTCCCGCAGACCCGGATGCGTGGCTTCGGTGGGCAGAGAGACGGATTCGATCTCGAACTTCAATTCATCAGACGACAAAAATGCGGGCACCGCCGGTTGCATCGTGCAGCTCTTGTCCGGATTCTGGTCGTCGCCACGCACATGCAGATGGGTCAGCACGTCGAGGTGCGCATCGAACACCCGCGGGATTCCGTCCTTCTCAAAGTCAAGCTCGCCGGGAACCATCTCGGTGCGAATCTGATAAGGTTCGAAGACGGCGCGCAGCCTGTAGTACTCGACCTGCAAGAAGGGGTCGTACTTGTGATCGTGGCACTTGGCGCAATTGAACGTCAGCCCGAGCATCGCCTTCGCAGAATGCTCGATCGTCTCGTCCAGCCATGTCGTCCGATTGAAGATAAAGTATTGCCGAGCCAGATAACCGGTCGCTCGCAGCCGATCGAGATCATTCGGATAGAGTTCATCTGCGGCGAGCATCTCGCGCAGCATTTGGTCGTAGCCTTGATCGGAGTTCACTGAATCGACGATCCAGTCGCGCCAGTGCCAGATGTGTTTCTGCGAATTGCGGACTTCGGCTCCGAGCCCCCACCAATCGCTGTAGCGCCAAATATCCATCCAATGTCTGCCCCAGCGCTGTCCATGCTGCGGGCTGTCGAGCAACCGCGTCACGACTTTGTCATGCGCTTCGGGGGATTCATCAGTCAGAAACGCTGCGAGTTCTTCGGGCGTCGGCGACAACCCCGTCAAGTCAAGCGAAACACGTCGGATCCAGACTCGCTTGTCAGCTTCCGGTTGTGCCACGAGCCCGTGCCTGCGATGCTCACTGGCGATGAATGCGTCTATTGGATTGTGCTGCCAGCGAGCCTGCGCAGCCGATGGACTCTCAATCTGTGGAACTGCTGACCGGGTTGGTGCGCGAAATGCCCAGTGATCACGCGGATCGCCTTGGGGGTGTTCGTCTGCCGGAGCTTTCGCATTCTGAGTAATCCAATGCTGCAATGCCGCGATCTGATCGGGTTTGAGCGGCTCACCCTCCGGCGGCATTCGCTCGGACGCATCAGTCGCCGTGACACGATTCAGCAGCAGACTCGCCCCGGAATCGCCAGGGATAATCGCAGCCCCCGACTCACCACCCTTGATGGCCAATAACGCCGTATCCAGCCGCAATCCACCTTCCTGCTTCAGAACTCCGTGACACGCAACGCAGCGTTCGATGAGGACCGGTTTGATGTGCTTGCTGTAGTTGACCTGCTCTTCGTCGGCGAAAAGAGACGACGAAAGTAATAACAGCAGCAAACCTTGCAATGCCGTAAGCACTGAGACAGGAATAAGTGGGGCACGATTCCATCGTGCCGAGCACGTTAAAAACGTGCTCCACGTCCGGAACACGACAGTTATTTCTGCGCCAGTCCTAAGCACATTTCGTGCAGACGTCGTTGATTGCACGAATCCACACAGTCGCTGATGCACGACAAACCGACGCACGACGAACCGTCGCATCAGACTTCGATGTTGCCGACCGTCGATCTGCCCCATGGAGTACGCCTCTCAATCACGTGAATTTACAGTGGAAGCCCGAAACATTAATTCTCCGGACGCATTCGGAGTCGCGCTCCCTGTCAGAAGATACTACCAGAATTGACCGGAATCCCCAACAAACACACGGAGTTGACTTCGGATTCCGACTTTGGTTATACATCTCTGACTTGTAGATTGCGTCAGTGACCAGTGCAATCCTTTTTTCACAGCAGAGCATCATGCTATCTGAATCGAGTTTGTACACAATCTGCCTGGCGAACATATGTTTTCTGATCGGATGCGATGAGTCGCAGCCGACGAGCACATCCCCGGTGTCAGCGGTAGCACCAACAGAAACTTTGTTTAAAAATTCGGTAGGGATGTCATTCAAGGTTCTGCCAAAAGGGCCGGATGGGGCATTTTCGATAGGCCGCTATGAAGTGACGCAGTCCCAGTACCAGGCAGTGATGGGTAATAACCCAAGCGAGTTCAAGGGTGCTAACAAGCCGGTTGAGAACGTCAGTTGGGAAGTTGCACTGGCGTTCTGTGTGAAGCTGTCGGGCTTGCCGACGGAGGTCGCCGCTGGTCGGGTGTATCGATTGCCGACAGAAGCCGAGTGGGACTACGCTTGCCGTGCGGGAACGACGACAACCTACAGTTTTGGAGACGATGAAAAGGACCTCGGTGAGTATGCATGGTTTCGCGACAACAGCGATGGCAAAACTCATGTGGTTGGCGGGAAGTTACCGAACGCATGGGGTCTGTATGACATGCACGGTAACGTGTGGGAGTGGTGCGCAGATCAAGAGAGCTCGTACCGGCAGAGCCGGGGCGGTGGCTGGGGTAACTCCGCCCCGAGCTGCCGTTCATCATTCCGCTACGGCATCGTCTCGTCGTTCCGAAGCGGCTTCGTTGGCTTCCGCATTGCCCTGGATTCCCCATCTGCCCGGGTGCCGGAGGCCGACAAGTGAGCCAAGTCAGTATGCGTCGTGAGTGAGCTGCGCGACGATCGGGGATGACGTAGCCGGAGGGAGCAGCGGCTGATGGGCTGGAGTCTTCTCCAGAAAACCAGGTTTTCACCTTGTCCGGCAATTCGACAAGGCTGCCCATTCAGGAAGCAGCTCGCAGAAAATGCCGATTCTCATTGTTGCATGAATCGCGGCTGGAATACTGCACAGGTGCTGCCGGTACGCCAGTCATTCGGGCATCGCTGCTCAGACCGTTCGCGAGCTTTCACATTCAGATTGACGCAATCACTACATGCGTCCACCGAATGTGAAGATTTGATGAATCGTCGTTCGTTTCTTTCAGGAACGCTCTTTGACTGGCGCGGTCTTTGCCTTCGCCTCCTGCATGAGTTCTTCACCGAACCCAATGAAAGAACTTAACGTTGCGAATGGATCATAGCGCACCATGCTCGCAACATTGTTGCTCGTGTCTCCGACGCGAGTCTTCCCGCCACGGAGTGTCGGGCAACCATGGGTTGCGCACAACGCTTGTTTTAAGGAGTACTGTAATGAAGAACGTAATTGCACGCACCATCAACGAGACCGTTCACGAATTCCGCCGATGGCAACTCTGGTTTCCCGCATTCATTGTGATCATCGCTGCCGTGTCGCTCTATGACACTTACCTGATCATCCGCTTCGAAGAAATGATCTGCACGATGGAACGCAATCCGATGGGACGCTGGTTGCTGGAGATTGCAGGCGGTCAAGTCGGCGTCTTTGTGCGCGTCAAACTGGCAGGCACTCTGCTGGTGTTATCGACGTTGATGTTCATGTGGAAGTGGCGTGCGCCCATGTTGTTTCCCGTCACAACATCGATTGCATCCAGTCAGACGTGTCTGATGATCTATCTGACAGCCGCATAGGGGGCACTCAGAATGCGACGGGGATTTCTGTTGGTGCCACGCGGGACAATCAGCCGCCCTTCTGCGCCTGAATGGCAAAGCCCAAAACCATGACACCTCCGAATGTCAGAACGGCGAGCAAACTGAAGCTTGTGCCGAGGATGGCGAAGATCTTCTTTCGGTTCGCCTGAAACAATCCAACGACTCCCAGAATGAATGCCATAAACTGTGCCATCCCGGCAGCAATCAATGCAGCTCCCAGCAGCATCGTCCCGGGATCATTCTCGTTCATTCCGCCAGGCGATTGCGACGCCATGTAGCCCGCTACGCCAAACAGCACAAACAGACCCACACCCGAAAGCATGCTCAACACGAATGATGCAATGCCGAAGCCTGAATGTTTCAGTTCTGCCGGAGCGGTCTGTTGTGTTAAAAACGTGGCACCGTAGGGATTTTCCGTGACACCGTAGGGATTTTCCTGCATCGCGATTGGACTCCAATAAATGATTCTGGCCGTATCCTGCACGGCGAACGATCTTTCGCAAAACGGCAGGTCGATTTAAGACGCAAGTGTAGGGATTCTCAAACGCCAGGGGAAATGTAAAGCTTGTTCAGTTTAAGTCTTCGATCCATTTGGGTGACATGGCGCTCGACTCGGAGAGACAAGTTACGTGAGTGCCCTCACAGCGCGGCGGGTGGCCCAGCGACGATATGTGAAAAGGACGATCAGGGCGACGTGGGGAAACAGAATTCGTGACCATAGACCCCGCAAGCCGGTGTGATGTTCAAATTCAATGTGTTCATGCACTTCAGTGATGTCTGGGCTGACGCGAGTGAAACGGTGCGTATGCTTCCAGAACTTCATCGGGCCTTTGGTCTGTGTATCGACAAATCCTGTTTGGCTGACTTCCGAATGTTCGGCGACCCAACGCACGGGAATCGGTCCCATCCAGATCGTAAATTCACCGATCGAGCCGTTTGCGAGTGGATCAAAGCGGTGAACCTGCATGATCATCAGCGGCGGCGTGAGCGCTTTCAGAATGCCAGTCTGGGAATGAAATGCCGACACGGCTTCCAGCGGTGCAGCGACCGTAAACCGAAAATCAAAAACGGGCATAGTGCTTTATCAAATCTCAAAAAGCAGGTTGGACATTCTTGTTCGACGGCGTTGCGACGGGCAAGAATGCCCATCGTACCCGAAAACTAAGTTTTGACATGTCAAAAGGCGTTTATGGCCAGAAAGCTGCGAAAATCAGTCCCGTGACCAATCCAAAACAAACTCCATCAATGATATCCATCAACATTGCTCGGCGATGCGTTCCGAACCAGATGGAATTTGGTACGTGCCCGAATGCATAAGCCAGTATTCCCGCAGTGCCTGTGACCTGAAACACCTTCGAAAAGGTCGCTCCTGGTTCCAGGGCCAACGTTGCCAGATAGGCAATAAAGAAACTCGTCACCAGATAAAAGACAAATGACTGCAGCAGATTGCGGCCCATGTGGACTTGACGACTCCAAAGATTCAGTGTTCCCCACGGCCCCGACAGAATCCGCTGCTTTTTGGCATCGTCAGCCAATGCTTCTTTCGTCCGAGCCAATGGAAATATGTACTGCCCCGGTCGCAGTCCCTGCCTGCGAATAAAATCGATGACGTTGCCTTCGTCAGGGATCTCACTCCAGTCCGCCGTATGATGGCCAATCACGACCCACGCCAGGAAACTGGCAAAGAACACCGCAGTGCCGGACAGAAAAATGGGCAACCACAGCGTCGCAAGTTCACTCATCAGCAATCTCCTGTTAAGTCTGTTCATGTTCGGCTTTGCCTTGGCGCGGGCCTCGCCCGCAACCCAAAGTAGTCGTCACTCTCTGAGTGACGCAATGCGAATCATCTGGCCAGTTCAGACAAGCGTCACTGAGGCAGTCGCGTTCTGGTTGATCCGCCCTTATCCCAATCAATCGCAACGTTTACTGAGCAGAGGATGTGGATCGCGCAAGAGCCGTTAGAATTCCATCGTCACGGGCGCGGACTCAGGCAATCA